>JBPYFC010000148.1:0-10363 GCA_051984705.1 Chthoniobacterales bacterium
ACTTTGGCGCGGGCAATTCGCAGGCGAGGTCCACCGCAATGAGTTTGACGAGGAGCAAATTCTGTCCCTTGCCTGGAGCGGGGGCGCTGGAACCGCGGGAGAACTCAAACCCTGAGATGAACGCCGATGATCAACACCTCCGTTCCGGTAGAACGGCCGGGCCAGCCACGGACATTGGCGGCGCCGAACCCGGCAGGTTCACGCTGGTCCAGCGTGTGCTTCGTGAAGCCGGGATCGGGGTCGCTCTTCTCGTGATGGTCGGCGTGTTCTCGGCCTTTGCTCCGCACTTCACCGATGAATCAAATATAACCAATATTCTCACTCAGGTGACGATTAACCTGATTATGGCGACCGGCATGACATTCGTTATTCTGATCGGCGGGATCGATCTTTCGGTCGGCTCGGTACTGGCGTTCGCCGCGATGGTGGCCGGCCTGGTGCTGAAAAGCGAAGCTCTGCCCGTTCCCGTCGCGATTGCCCTCGCCGTGCTCACCAGTGTCGCGGTTGGCATGGCCTGCGGCTTCGTGAATGGATTCATCGCCAGTTTCTGGGGTGTGCCATCCTTCATTGTGACGCTCGGCATGCTGAATATTGCGCGCGGCGCAGCACTTCAGGTGACAAACGCCCGGACGCTCTTTGAATTTCCTAACCAGTTCAATGATTTCGGTACTGCAAGCGTGCTTGGCGCCCCGGCTATCTTTCTGGTCGCCCTAGTGCTTGTCGTGCTCGGCTGGGCGATATTGACCCGGACGGTTTTTGGCCGCCTTATCTACGCCATTGGCAACAACGAGGAAGCGGTGCGTCTGTCCGGTCATAACACCTTCTTCTACAAGGTCGCCGCCTTCGTGATCTCGGGACTCACCGTTGGGATCGGTGCCATCGTCTATATGGCAAGGCTGACGATCGCCAGCCCAATCCTCGGCAGCGGTTTCGAGCTCAACGCTATCGCCGCTGTGATTATCGGCGGCACCAGTCTGAGCGGCGGACGCGGCTCATTGATTGGCACCTTCCTCGGCGCGTGTCTCATTGGGGTACTCGCGGATGGCCTGATCTTGATGGGCGTCGGGGATTTCGTACGGCAGATGATCACGGGCGGCGTCATCATCCTGGCCGTAATTCTTGACTCCTATCGAGCCAAGCTCGCAAGCGGCGAAAGCCGCTAGCCAACAGCAAATAGTGCGCGCCTGAGCACCAGAAAAGCCTGTTTCCCCGGCAACTCGGGTAGGGCGAGAATTTATTCGAGCCGGTTTCCACAACGATCGCGCTTTACACAAGAGTTCTGGCGGCTGTCGACTCAGCCCAATTGTCAATTTCTGAAGCCGTGTCTCAGGTTGGACACCGCATACATGTAAAGGGATCGAAACCCTACTGCGTGGAAGCGGCTCAGCAGGCCAAGGATATGTGAATTGGTTTTCGGCGGCGGCCCGCTAGAGTTGGAGCACAGACCGGATCGATGTGACTAACGAGAACGTCGACACTTCTGCACAATTGAATAAGGGCGATTCTTCGTCTGTGACCAAGCTTTCGCCTAGTCTCAATTCTTTTGCGCGTTTGGGACTGGCGTGAGCCCCGCTATCACGCAAAACGCGAGTGTTAGTATGCTTTGTTATCACCAAGGGAATCTCGTTAGGTAATCCTTCGACATAAGTCGTTGTTCTTCAATAGATCATCGATCGTGGCTACCGCGCATGGATTCGAACCATGAATAACGCCTCCAAAGGGCGCTGTGTTACCGTTACACCACGCGGTAAAAAGGGACGAGCCACCCAGTATCCTCAAAATTTCGATGCGCGCAAGTTAAGTGTCCTGGCCGTAAAACTGGCGTACGCAATTTTGACAAGAGTCCACGCCGTTCCGATAGTCTAGCCAGTGAGTAATCTTGACCTGAACAATCTGCTCGATGGCTGGCCCCATGAGCCTGGCCAGGTGAAGGCTCGCAAGATTATGGGCCGCGACGGTCGAGAGAAGGTCCAGCTCCGGATTGACCTTGGCCTAATCCAGATGGAGTTGAATGGGCGGCCGGATGGGCAACGACCCAATGGTTTTGAGTCTCTTTTGGAGTACCATGAATCGCGTGCGGAAATCGCAAAGGCAGCTGGCCAGGACTATTTTTTGACAGAGTCGGATATTGCTAGCCTGCAGCAGGAGGCCATGCAGTATTACCACCGTTATCTCAGTCTCTTTCAGTTGAGAGACTTCGAGAACGTAATTCGTGACACAGCGAGAAACTTGAGAGTAATGGATCTGCTATCGGCTCACTGCGGCGAAGAGGAAGTCCGCTGGGCCGTCGAACAGTTTCGTCCCTACGTCGTCATGATGAATACGCGAGCAAAGGCTTCATTGGAATTACAGCGTGGCCGAATGGAACAGGCGGTAAAAATCATCGAACAGGGGAGAGACGAAATCGTTTCGTTTTATCAGGTGAACGGACATCCCGAATGGGTTGAGTCGAGCAACGAGCTGGGGTTTCTAAACGATTGGTTGAAGGAGGTGCGTGCGGCCGTTCCAATGACCCCACTTCAGGTGATGGAGCGCGATCTCGAACGCGCCATTGCAGACGAGGCGTATGAGCGAGCCGCGGAGCTGAGGGACGCTATTCGGTCGTTGCGTTCTTCAGGCAAGTAAACAGGTTTTGGGTTTCGGGTTCCGGGTTCCGAGTTTCGGGTCCCGACGATGCGGAGTGGAAAGCGCACGAGGCTGAGTTAGAGCTGAGCCCTATCGATGACACGGCCGGATAGTGCCGCAATCAGTCGCGGCCTGTAGATGCTGATAGGTCTATCGTTCCCGGAACTCGGAACCCGAACCCGCAAACCGCCTCCGCTTGCCACGTTGCAACCCCTCGGCCATATTCGCGACTTCTATCAGCTATGAGACTCCCCCTTTACCTTCTGTTGAGCGCTCTTTGTGTTGGTACGAGTGCGAGTGGTGTCGAAACTCAGTCCGATGTCAAGAAGCTCAATTTTGCCGACCTGCAGAAAAGCGCCACGAAATTTGGCACTACTCTTTCGTTGATAAAGTGGGAGAACACGCCGGAAGAGGTTGAAAAGAGTGCTGACGCGGCGATTCGAGCTGCCAATAAGGCACTCGATGTCATTGGCGCGCTCGATCCCAAAAAGGTGACCTTCCGCAACACCATTCGGGCGATGGACGATCTAAAGTTCGATCTCGCGAATGTTCAGAACCGCATGGAAGTTCTGAAGCAAGCGCATCCTGACGCGAAAGTGCGTGAAGCAGCGGTAAAGGGAGTCGACAGATTTAATGAATGGAGGGTCGGACTCGATTATCGCAAGGACGTCTACAAAACGATCAAAGCATTTGCCGCGACAAATCCGAAGCTGCAGGGGGAAGATCAACGGCTGTTCAATGAGATTCTGAGAGATTATCGACGGGCTGGGCTTGATCTGCCGGAGGATCAGCAGAAGGAAGTCGAGAATCTTCGCAAGGAGCTGAGTAAGACCGAGACACAATTCCAGGTTAATATCAACAACGCCAACGCCCCGGTACTGTTTACCAAGGAAGAACTCGAAGGAGTGCCGCAATCGGTTCTCGATGGCTACAAAAAGGTCGGGGACCAGTACGAGGTCAACGCGAACGTGACGTTCCAGGTTGAGGGGATCATGGACAATGCGACCAGCGAAGCGACTCGCAAGAAGCTCTATCTGGTTCGCGACAATCGCGCTCGCGACAAGAATCTGGATCTTTTGAAGCAGGCTATCCAGCTGCGAACAACGATCGCTCAAAAGCTCGGATACAAAACGTGGGCGGACTACAGAACAGAGCCGAGAATGGCGAAGA
Source organism: Chthoniobacterales bacterium (assembly GCA_051984705.1). Taxonomy (GTDB): domain Bacteria; phylum Verrucomicrobiota; class Verrucomicrobiia; order Chthoniobacterales; family JAFAMB01; genus JBKPBY01. Next base: position 3,796 of record JBPYFC010000148.1, read on the forward strand.
GCGGGACCGCAGCGCTCGATTTTGTCGAAAAGATTAAAACCGGCTTGCAGCCCAAATTCGACGCGGAAAAGGCCGCGATGAAAGAGATCAAGGCCGCTTCCAAAGGGAGCGAAACGCCGGATGTCAATATCTGGGACTGGAGTTACTGCGCAGAGCAATTGCGGCAGCAGAAGTACAACATCGATACTGAAGCCCTCCGCGCTTATTTCCCGTTCGAGAAAGTGCTGCAGGGGATGTTTAACGTTTATCAACGAATCTTTGGAATTCAGATCCGCGAGATTGATGCTCCGTCCAAATATGTGGGCGATCTGAAGCTTTATGCTGTGATCGATGCACATTCGGGCGCACCGTTGGGGTTGCTTTACATGGACATGTTTCCGCGTCCCGGGAAGTTTAATCATTTTGCGAATTTTTCGCTGATCGACGGAAAACGCCTTGAGAATGGCAGATATCAGCGGCCCACGACATCGCTTCTCTGCAATTTCCCGACCCCATCCGCGGATCACCCCTCACTTTTGACACATGAGCACGTGACAACGATTTTCCACGAGTTCGGCCACGCGATGCATGCGATCTTGACCCAAGCGAAATACGTCAGGTTCTCGGGAACAAACGTGCCTCAAGACTTCGTGGAGGCGCCGTCGCAGATGCTCGAATATTTTTCCTGGGACAAGAAGGTGCTCGATGGCTTTGCTGCCGACTATCGAGATTCCACCAAGAAAATTCCTGAAGAAGTTCTTTCCAAGTTGAAGGCGGCGGACCTTGCGACCAAAGGTTTCTACTATCGGCGCCAGCTCGCTTTCGCGACGCAAGACCTAAGGTTGCACTCAGGGCTGACCGACGACCAGTTGAATCAACTCAACGACTTTTGTAATGGCATTATCGGTGAAGTCTTTTTGCCGCCGGACCCGTCAACGGCAATGGTCGCCAGTTTCGGTCACATCATGGGCGACTACGACGCTGGCTATTACGGTTATGCTTGGGCCGACGCGATCGCCGCGGACATGGCCTCAGTCTTTCAACAGGCGCCGGGCGGATTTCTGGATGAAAAAGTCGGGCGCAAGCTGCGTGACGAAATTTATGCGCAGGGGAATTCGCGTGATATCACGATTTCGATCGAGAAATTCCTTGGCCGGAAACAATCGATCGATCCGTTTTTGAAACATGTCGGGATCCAGTAGGTGCGGACTCCTGACATTTCCGCTGCCAAGAATTGGAGGCCGGACCGCCCTCCAAAACGAAGTCTGGAACACGAGCGACGGCATTAATCGAAAACCACGATGCACAAAACGAAATCTTGACCAGGATTGTCTATGCTTGGAACCTAAATGACTCGCGTGAAAAGGGTGGCAGCTCTGGTCCCATTGTTGGCGGGAAGCCTTGCTTTGCTTTCTGGTGCTCTTAGTGGTTTGGCAGGTCCCGCTGATAGCCTCACGATTCAGGAGGCGAACAAGCACAAAGTTTTGATGCTCCAGGAAGGGACCGAGCCGCGCACGTTGGATCCCCAACTTGCACAAGGTGTGCCGGAGCATCACACGATTATGGCGTTGATCGAGGGCTTGGTTGGTGAAGGCTTGAAAAGCTCCTCTGATTGTGTGCCCGGGATGGCGGACCGGTGGGAGCATAACGACGATTTTTCAGTCTGGACGTTTCATATCGGCGAAGACCGGAAATGGTCGAATGGCGACCCCGTCACGGCACACGATTTTGTTTTTTCGTATAAACGACTTCTAACGGCATCGTTTGGAGCTCCGTTTGCGGAGTATCTCTTTGTCCTGAAAGGGGCCGAGGACTACTACCGCGGCAAAATTAAGGATTTCGATAAGGTCGGAGTGAAGGCTTTGGACGACCATCTTTTGAGGCTCGAATTTGTGGGGCCTACGCCATACCTGCTCTCGCTGGTGCGCCATTCTTCCTGGTTCCCGGTGCATCCAAAGACAATTCTGAAATTTGGCCGAATGGACGAGCGGGACACTAAGTGGACAAAGGTTGGCAACTTCGTCGGCAACGGTCCATTCATGCTGAAGTCATGGTATCCGAACGATGTAATCGAAACGGTCCGGAACCCTCTTTATTGGGATGCTGCCAACGTGAAGCTTAACGGGATTAATTTCTATTCGATCGAAAACCTCGATACCGCAGAGAGAGCATTCCAAGCGGGCCAACTTCATAAGATCCTACAAATACCGCTCGACAAAGTCGTTTATTATCGAACGAAGTACCCGCAATTGACTCGAATCGATCCGTATAACGGCGTCTATTACTATCGCCTAAATGTGGAACGCAAGCCGCTTGATAATCCTAAGGTTCGTCTGGCGCTGAATCTGGCAATCGATCGGGAGGCGCTGGTCAAGAATGTCCTCCGCGCCCGGCAGAAACCAGCCACCGGGTTCACGCCGCCGGGAATGGATGATTACCAGGTCCTAGATAAGATTCGCTACAATCCTGACAAAGCGCGCCAACTGCTGGCCGAAGCCGGCTATCCTAATGGCAAAGGGTTTCCAAAATTGTCGGTTCTATTTAACACGTTGGAAAGCCATCGGACTGTTGCCGAAGCCATTCAGCAGATGTGGAAATCTGAACTCAACATCGATATCGCCTTGGAAAACCAGGAGTGGAAGGTCTTTCAAGATACGATGAACAAGATCGATTTCGATATTTGCCGATACGGCTGGATTGGTGACTATATGGATCCGGTAACCTTTCTGAACATCTGGACCACTGGTAACGGAAACAACAACACCCATTGGAGCAATCCAGAATACGACCGATTGATCTCACTCGCGGCTCGAACCGGCGACCCCAAGGCGCGATTCGATATTTTGCATGAAGCGGAAGATTTGTTCCTAAACGAACCGCCGATCGTGTTGCTGTACTGGTATACCAACTTCTATCTGTTGCAGCCCTCCGTGAAGAACTGGTACCCGCTCGTACTCGATAATCACAATTATAAATTCATCGATCTCGAGGCATCGCCGGAGGGGACGAAATGAGTGTGAGTGTGAGTGTTAGTGTGAGAAGCTTGCGATGTTTCTCGCACGCATCAGAAACCTCACACGCGCACGCGCACTCACACTCGATATGATCAAAATCATAGTTCGCCGACTGCTGCAGCTCATTCCCGTAGTTTTCGTTCTGTTCACGGTAACGTTCTTTATTACTAAAGCGATTCCTGGCGGACCTTTTACTGGCGAGCGCCAACTAGATCCTGAGGTAACGGCCCAGCTCAACGCGTACTACGGGTTTGATAAACCGCTGTGGGAACAATATCTTAACTACCTTTGGCGGTTTTCTCGATTCGACTTTCCGCCGAGTACATCTTACGTGGGAGAGAGTTCGGGCGATGTTATAGCTCGGACGTTTCCAGTCTCGCTCGCGATTGGCTCTCTAGCGTTCTGCATAGCGATTATTGTCGGAGTGACCGCTGGGGTAGTGGCGGCGGTCAATAAGAACAAGCTACTGGACTACCTCCCGATGTCGGTCGCGATGCTTGGCATCTGTCTGCCAACGTTTGTGATGGGTCCAATTCTCGCCATGTTGTTCGGCCTGGTGTTCAAGCTTGCACCTGTCAGCGGCTGGCACGGGCTCAACTACGTCGTGTTTCACCCGATGGTCATGCCCGCAGTCACACTTGGTCTTTTCTATTCCGCCTATGTCGCCCGATTAGCTCGAGGCGGCATGCTCGAAGTACTCAGCCAAGATTTTATTCGTACAGCTAGAGCTAAAGGAGTTCCCGATCATGTAATCATCTTCAAGCATGCTATGCGCGGAGGGCTGTTGCCGGTGGTCGCTTTTCTTGGGCCGGCTTTTGCCGGACTGATCAGCGGCTCTTTTGTAGTGGAGAAAGTCTTTAATGTGCCCGGCTTGGGCCAGGAGTTCGTTAAATCGGTGTTTAACCGGGACTATTCATTGGTTATGGCAACCGTCGTATTTTTCGGAGTCCTGATTGTTCTGTTTAACCTGGCGTCTGACATCCTGCAGGCCTTGCTCGATCCGCGGTCAAGATGAACGCCGTATAATGGCGACGACGCAATCGCATGTCTATAGCGCTGAATATCGACAATGAACCGCTGGTCGCGGAACGCGGTACTTCGCTCTGGAAAGACGCATGGTTTCGGCTTCGCAAGAATCACGGTGCTATTCTCGGTCTTTGCGTATTTTGTGGGATCGCCTTGGTTTGCCTGGTCGGCCCTTTTTTTACTGGGTACACTTACGAGCAGACTCAGCTTTCGTTGAAGGCGAGCGCACCGCTGGAGCCGATCTTCTTACGCACCGAATCGCGCGCCAATGCCGAACCCAAAAAAGGTTTCATTTCTTTGACCAGCCTCGAAGGCGAATTCATCGATAAGTCTCCGTCCGAACGTAGCAGAATTGTGAAACAGATCGTGGGCGGTCCGCCTTATCAAGACGGTAAGATGTCTTATCAAGTCTCTTCTCAGAGACATTTGTTCGGAACCGATCCTTTGGGCAGAGATCTTTTGACTCGAGTGTTAGTCGGGGGACGGATTTCTTTGGCAGTAGGGTTTGCAGCGACGCTGGTTTCGGTATTGATCGGCGTTTTCTGGGGCTCGATTGCAGGCTTTGCTGGAGGGAAAACGGACGATGTAATGATGCGCTTCGCTGATTTCCTTTATGCGCTTCCATTCACAGTGATTGTCATTCTGCTGATGGTGATCTTTGGCAAGAATTTCGTGTTATTGTTCGTGGCTATCGGCTGTGTCGAATGGCTCAATATGGCGCGAATTGTTCGCGGCCAGGTCATTTCTCTTAAACACCGAGAATTTGTCGAAGCAGCTATCTCGCTCGGTTTGCCGAATCATCGCATTTTGTTCCGTCATCTTATTCCCAATGTGATGAGCTCTATTATCATCTATGCAACGCTGACGGTCCCAAGTGTCATGCTGCTCGAAGCGTTACTCAGTTTCCTCGGACTCGGAGTACAGCCGCCACTCAGTTCCTGGGGAGTACTGATCGATGAGGGATCTCGGACAATTCAGACTTCGCTTTGGTTGCTGGTCTTTCCCGGCCTTTTCTTTTCCCTGACGCTCTTTTCTTTGAATTTCTTAGGCGACGGCCTTCGCGATGCGCTCGATCCCAAGTCGAGCAAAGATTAACGCCGAGATCGCCGAAATCGCCCAAAACGCCGGGAACGCCGAGAACTGAAGACCGACAACCGACAACCGAAAACTGAAAACCGACTAACACTCGCACCAACACTGACACTCTCCCATGGCTCTTCTTAGCGTTGAGGATTTGCGGGCTTACTTCTACACCCGAGCTGGTGTGGTGCGCGCCGTCGACGGAGTGTCGTTCGCGTTGAATCCAGGGGAGACGCTGGGAATAGTGGGTGAGTCCGGCTCGGGTAAGTCGGTGACCTGTTACTCGATCTTGGGTCTGATTCCGCAACCGCCAGGAAAGATTGTGTCTGGAAGCGCGCGTTTGGGGAAAATCGATCTGCTGAAATGTTCTAGGGAACAATTGCGCAGAGTGCAGGGTAAGCGTGTCTCGATCATTTTTCAGGATCCGATGACTTCGCTGAATCCTTATTTGCGAATTGCAGATCAACTGATCGAGCCATTGCTTGTCCACGAGAAAATGACGCGCTCCGAGGCGTTGAAGAGGGCCATCACCAGTCTCGAAGAGGTGGGTATCCAGGACGCAGGACGCCGGATCAACCTTTATCCGCATCAATTCTCAGGTGGAATGCGCCAACGCGTCATGATCGCGATGGCGTTGATAGGCCGTCCGGAAATTCTCATCGCAGACGAACCGACCACAGCGGTCGACGTCACTGTCCAGGCCCAAATCCTCGAACTGATAAAACAGCGGCAGAGGCATCTCGGCCTTGCTGTTATTTTCATTACGCATGATCTCGGCGTCGTCGCGTCATTTTGTAAGCGCGTAAATGTGATGTATGCCGGACGAATCATGGAAAGCGGGTATACGGAAGAGATTTTTGCGCGACCGATGCATCCATACAATGCATCGTTGCAACACTCGATTCCGGCGCTCCACCAAAAAGGTCAACCGCTTTTCACAATTCCCGGAACACCGCCTGATTTGACTCAGGAGATCAAGGCCTGTCCGTTTGCGCCACGGTGCAGCTACGTCGTTGAACGCTGCCGGCAAACGGAAGTCGTACTGAAGGAGACAGCACGCGGCCATCAGACAGCGTGTCTACGATTTCAAGACGGGGAGATTAAGCTAAATGGCGGTATCGCCGACAACGCCGGTATCCTCCATCACCAAGGCTTCCAACTTCGCCAAGGCTACGATGGACAGGCCGGCGGACAGCTCGCCGGGAACTGAAGAATGAAAGACAAAACGAACAGATGGTCGCAACGCGCTGAAGCCGCAACGACAAAGGGGCATTTGTATCGGCGTATCGGGGTGTCGGCGTATGGGCGTAGCAGTCGCACGTCTGTGGGCTACGCAATGATCATTCCAAATTCCTGGCGCGGTTTGGCGAGGGTTTTGCAAAGAGCGCTTTCTAATCTGTTGAAGCTGGGTCGATTCTACGCCGACACGCCGATACGCCCAAACGCCGAAACAAGTGGTTGGTGGTTGC
>JBPYFC010000149.1:0-7132 GCA_051984705.1 Chthoniobacterales bacterium
GCTCCCGCCTGAGGCCCAGGCGGTGATCGGAAAAGTACATACCGACGCGACTCCAGCATTGAAGATCCTGTTAGCGCAAGGATTCAAGCAATCGGATGAGGTCGATATATTTGATGCTGGTCCGTTGGTAACAGCCAATCGAAACGAAATTCGGACTATCAAGAACGCGCGATTTGGCAACGTCACGGAGATTCGTCCGATCGACAATGGGGATGCTCATATCGTTGCACACGTCTCGTTGAACTTTCGAGCCTGTCTTGGATCGACTAAAGAGTTGGGAGAGGATTCGGTTGCCATCACTCCGGACACAGCTCGTCAACTAAACGTACAAATCGGTGACCGACTGATTTACGTGCCCCTGCGCTCCAAATAACGGCATGTATTACGAAGTTAATTTCGACGGATTGGTTGGTCCTACGCACAACTATGCAGGACTTTCGCCGGGTAATCGCGCCTCGATAGAAAATCGGGCCGCGGTATCTAGCCCACGGACAGCTGCCTTGCAGGGCCTTGAAAAAATGCTCTTCCTGGCAAAGCTAGGGGTGAGGCAAGCAATCGTGCCGCCACTAGCTCGCCCGAAGGTTAGCGCCCTTCGTGATTTGGGATTTGCCGGAACTGACGAATCAGTTGTTCAACAAGCTGCCGATCAAGCTCCCGAGCTGTTGGCCGCCTGTTTCTCCGCCTCCAGCATGTGGACTGCCAACGCCGCTATGATGGCGCCCAGCTGTGATACGGGCGACAGTAAAGTTCATTTTACTCCAGCAAATCTTATCACAAACTTTCACCGCTCAATCGAGGCTAAGGATACAGCGGATCTGTTGAAAACGATCTTTGCTGACCGAGATCGGTTCACGCACCATTCACCACTTCCGGCCGCACTTACGTTTAGTGACGAGGGTGCTGCAAATCAAACACGGTTTGCTGCTTCGTACGGAACTGCGGGGATCCACTTGCTTGTCTATGGAAGGGATAAGGAAGAAGCGTCGTCGCGATATCCGCGGCGACAAACTTTAGCCGCATGTGAAGTGATCGCCCGCAACCATCGGCTCCCGAAAGAACGCGTTATTTTTGCAAGACAACACCCTGCAGCGATTGACGCGGGCGTTTTTCACAATGATGTAATTTCGACCGCCAATTTGAATCTCTTCCTCTACCACGCTTCTGCGTTTGCCGACTGCGACCAGGTAGTCGCCGAGTTGGAGAAAAGCTATCGCGTTCAATGTGGAGATGATTTGATCCACTACAAGATCGACGGGTTTACGCTGGAGGAAGCAGTCGCTTCTTATTTCTTTAATTCTCAGATAGTCACGGATCTCGACGGCGAGATGGTTTTGATCGCGCCGGAAGAATCCCGGCAGTCAGCCAAGGTATTTGATGTCATTCAAGCGCTTATTGCTGATAAGAATTGCCCGCTAGTTAGAGCGGAATTTCTAAACCTCCGGGAAAGCATGCGCAACGGGGGCGGCCCCGCATGTTTGCGAAATCGTGTGGTTCTAAGTGACGCAGAGATCGACTCGCTACCACCAACAGTGTTCCTTACGGATTCGATTTGCCAGCAGCTGAAACAATGGATCGAACAAAATTATCGGCAAAGTTTAGCACCACCTGATTTGCTCGACCCGCAACTAATCAACGAAGTACGGACAGCGTTAGATCGACTAACAGAGATCCTGAAGCTAGGGTCAATCTATGATTTTCAAAGGGAGTGATCGACGCCCGCACTCACACTCCACCACACCCACGCTCGCACCCAATGACTTCTCTCGACTGGCTTGATACCCAGGCCGATTCTTTGCTCGGCACTGTTATCGATTGGGCATCGATCAACTCAGGGAGCAGAAATGCGGAAGGCTTGAACCGCGTTGCAAACCGGATCTGGCAACTTTTCGAATCTCTGCGTCCGGATGAGTTTGAACGAGAAATAATTACTCTCGACTCGGGCGAGCCTCGCCCTTTGCTGGTTTTCAAAAAAAGATCTCACCTCCCCAAACAAGTTCTTTTGTTTGGCCACTTCGATACCGTTTACGGACCGGAACATCCATTTCAGAAGGTCCAGGTCGAGGACGGTAATCGGCTGCATGGTCCTGGCGTATGCGACATGAAAGGTGGCTTGGCGATACTGTTTCACGCTCTTCAGGCGTTTGAACACTCTGTCGAAAAAAAGCACTTCGGCTGGACGATCGCGCTCAATTCTGACGAAGAGATCGGGTCGCCGGCTTCCGGTAAGGAGTTGATCCGCATCGCGAAAGGACACGTTTGCGGCTTCTGTTTCGAGCCTGCGTTAGCGAACGGCGGGATTGCAACTGAGCGGAAAGGTTCCGGGGTATTCACGCTGCGATTTCATGGCAAAGCCGCGCACAGCGGCAGAAATCCACGCGATGGTCGCAACGCACTGATACCGCTCGCGAAGTTCGTACTTTTCTGTGACGAATTGAATCGGCAGCAGCAAGCAATTTATCTGAATCCGGCCGTCGTACAGACCGGAAGCAGCTACAACGTTGTTCCTGATCTGGCCACTTGCGTTACCAATGTACGGACAACAACCCTGGGCGACGAGCAACGAACGCTAAAGTACCTGCAGGACTTCGCCGCCGATCTTCACTCCCAGAGGGCATTTCGCGTCGACATCGATGGAAAGTTCACCGCGCCTCCAAAGCCGTGCACGCCCGCTATTCAGCAGCTCGTTAGCCTCGCGCAGGAGGCGGCTAAAGAAATCGGTATTTCCCTGCCAACTGGCTCAACTGGAGGAACTTGTGATGGGAATCGCCTGGCTGTAGCAGGTTTGCCCAATGTCGACAATCTAGGCGCGCGCGGCGGATCAATTCATAGCCCTGAAGAGTTTATATACATCGATAGCTTACTGGAGCGGACAAAACTTTTCTGCCGGATTTTAGAAAAGGTAAATCAGCGATTTGCCGAGCGCACCAATCCTTTGGATTGATCACGCCAGTGGATCCTTATCCATTGACGGTTCGGCCGCTGAGCGCGTAGTTCTGTCGCAGCTCTTTGGCTGCACCAACGAGGTTCTCTAACGCAGGTCTAACTTCTTCCCACCGACGCGTTTTTAAGCCACAATCCGGGTTGACCCAAATTTGCTCCGGACTCAAGACTGTCAGAGCTCTTTCGAGTAGCGCCCTCATCTCTGCCGGTAGCGGCACGCGAGGGGAGTGGATATCCCAGACACCCGGGCCTATGTCGGCCGGATATCGAAAATTGATAAAGGCATCAAGCAACTCCATGGCCGACCGTGATGTCTCAATAGAAATTACATCGGAATCTAGCGCCGCTACGGCGGACATGATGTCGTTGAACTCCGAATAGCACATGTGGGTGTGAATTTGTGTACTATCCTTAACTCCCGAAGCGGTGAGCCGGAACACCTTCACTGCCCAACCGAGATAGCTTTGCCAATCGGAGCGGCGCAGCGGCAAGCCTTCTCGCAGTGCCGGTTCATCAATTTGAATGATCGGTAGACCTGCGGTTTCCAAGTCGAGTACCTCGTCCCTCAACGCCAGAGCGATTTGCAGAGCTGTCTGCGACCGGGGTTGGTCATCTCGCACAAAGCTCCATTGAAGTACCGTCACAGGCCCAGTCAACATGCCCTTCATCGGGCGCTTGGTAAGTGACTGAGCGAAACGCGACCACCGGACAGTCATTGGAGCTGGGCGTGATACATCGCCGTAGATGATCGGCGGTTTGACGCAACGCGAACCGTAGCTTTGGACCCAGCCATTCTCGGTGAAGGCGAATCCTGCCAGCTGTTCTCCGAAATACTCAACCATGTCGGTACGCTCGAATTCGCCGTGCACCAGAACATCAAGATCGAGCTCTTCCTGGAGCCTTACGCACTCACGAATTTTTTGTTCCAGAAATTGATCGTATTGTTCAACGCTTGCCGCGCCTTTCCTGAAGCGAGATCGAATAGCGCGCAGATCCTCAGTCTGCGGGAACGAACCAATCGTGGTTGTCGGCAAGATCGGAAGTTTGAGCTGGGCTTGTTGTTTCTGTTTGCGCTCCTGGAAGGAGGATTGGCGTTCAAATTTAGCAGGGACGATCTCCTTGAGCCGGTGCGTGACAGCCAGAGTATGAATTCGAGGGCTGGTTCGCCGTGCCGACTGAGCTCTTTGATTCGTTGCGAAAGTGCTGGCATTGCCTCTGCCTTGGAGCAGTTCCGCAAGCTGTACGACTTCTGTCAGTTTTTCATCGGCAAACGCCAGCCAGTCTTTGAGTTCTGAGTCGAGCACGTGTTCCGAGTTCAATGTCACGGGCGAATGGAGCAGAGAACAGGAGGGAGCAACAATGAGCCGATCGGCCCCCACTGATCGTTCAGCCTGACGCAACCACTTGAGCGAGCAAGCGAAGTCGTTTCGCCAGACGTTGCGCCCATCAACGACTCCAAGCGAGAGGAGAGTTTTAGTCGACAGCTTGCTCGCGAGAACGTCGAACTCCGACGCGCCGCGAACCGCGTCGAAATGAACCCCGGCCACCGGTAATCTCGCAAATAAATCGATGTTGTCGCGAAGCTCGCCGAAGTAGGTGGCCACGATCAGCTTCAGCAAAGGAGCCGCTTCATTTAACTGTTCATAGGCTCGATATAGCTGCGTTTGTTGTTCGTGAGTCAGGTCCAGCGCAAAGACAGGCTCGTCGAGCTGAACGTATTCCGCTCCTAACTCCCCGAGCCTTCGCAAGATTTCAGTATAAACATGCAGCAGCGGGTCGAGCAGCGTCAGCGGGTCGAACTTCGCCGAACCGCGCGCCTTGCCGAGCTGCAGAAATGAAACCGGCCCCAGCAAGACCGGTTTCGTTTTGATACCGAGCGATAGCGCTTCTTTGAATTCATCGAACGGTTTGGTGGAGCTCAAGCGAAATGAAGTGACTTCCGATAGCTCGGGAACGAGATAATGGTAGTTAGTGTCGAACCATTTCGTCATCTCCATTGCAGCAGCCGGAGATCCATCGGTTGTCTGCCCGCCGCGAGCCATATTGAAGTATGTGCTGAGATCGACTGAGTCGGCAGCCCACTTGAAGCGTGGTGGAACGGCTCCGAGCACAGCGCACATGTCTAGTACGTGATCGTACAAGCTGAAATCATTGGACGGAATCAGGTCGATCCCAGCTTGTTTCTGCTTTTGCCAATTGTGTGCGCGCAGTTTCTTGGCCTGTTCGACCAGGGCATCTTCCATTAGTTGCCCTCGCCAAAAAGCCTCCAGCGCACGCTTCAATTCGCGTTTCTCTCCGATCCGGGGATACCCAAGATTTTGTGTTCTAATAGAGTCCATTAGATTAGATCCTCCTCGCGAGCATTTTGCATATCGGGTTATCCTTTTGAAAGACCCGCGCGCAAAGTGCTTCTGAAACTTCTCATTCTTACGTTAGCAGCTTCGCCACAAATTCGTTCGCAGGGTGGTTAAATATCTCCGTCGGCACCGCATACTGTTGGATGTTACCGCTGCTTAATACGGCGACCCGGTCGGCAAGTGCCATCGCGTCTTCCCGCGAACGAGTGGCTATTACTGTCGTCAACCCTGTTTCGATGAGCAGACGTTTGATTTCGGTTCGCACTAGCACGTGAACCATTCCGTCCAGGCGATCCAATGGTTCGTCTACCAGCAAGAGTGATGGGCGCCGAATGATCGCTCGAGCGATATTTACGCGCATTTTATCGGCAGCCGAAAGAACCGCGGGTTTGCGATCGAGCAACGTTGCGATGCTGAATCTCTCTGCCGTTTCGGCGATCCTCTTCTCAATCTCTTTCTGCGAGGCCCGGCGTGCGGCGAGATTCAGCGCAAGATTCTCTCGAACAGTCAGCGCGGGGTAGAGCGCAAAGCCGGAAAACGCGAAACCGATTCTTCGATCTTTCGGTTGGACTCCATTGACCACCTTGCTCCCGATCTTGATCTCGCCTTGCGAGCACGGCTCGAGCCCCGCGATCAGTCGGAGCACAGTAGTTTTCCCTGAACCCGCCGGACCGAGTAAGGCGACGATTTCGCCATCGCCGACCTCTAAGTTCAAATCGTTGATTGCCGGCGAAGCTTTCCGTCCGTATTGCTTGACCACGCTTTTGAGAGTGAGCTCAGCCATCGACTTCTTTTACCGTTTCTTCTGACCGGCCGCTGACGGCTCGGGCGGCCAATTTTGGAACACAAGATCATTCGGATCGACCCAAAACGAGACGCGGCGGTCGATCGCAAAGGCTAACGAGCCATCCACCAGAGCGCGGACGCGCGTGCCGTCAACTGCCTCAATAGTTAAAAGCCCCATTTTGCCGAGCGGCTCAAAACTATAAACGACGCCGTGAAAAGCTGTCTTCTTTGGCTCGCTCAAGATATGAACATTTGTAGGCCGAAAACCGATTATGATTTTCTCACTTGGGTGTTCCTGGAGTCGTTGCGCGAGTTCTGGTGGAAGCGTTACCCAAGCTGCTTCTCCAAACATTTGAATCTGTACACCCTCTTTTGAGCGAACCTTAGCTTCTAAGAGATTGGCATTCGACTCCTCGAGCAATTTGACTGTGTCGATCGGTTTCGCCTCCGGCGTTCTCTCCCCGGAAGTTAGCAGCAAGCCGGTGGCCGCCGCACGCCAGACGAACAGGCCTGCTAAAACTACGAGAACGGACGCTAGCGGTATGGTTGCAGGTAAGCTGTAGTGCCGCGCGAATTCTTGAAGCAATACGAAAAGCCTGGACAGAACCACAGCTATCATGGCGGGAGCCAATACCGGCCACATTATCCTCCTGAATGTTAGCCACGCCGATGCGCCATCGACCAAAGCAGCGTCATAGATAGGCGGTGGTACCAGGCGCAAACTAGCTAGTACGGCGGCCATGTAGATCGGCAGACTTACTGAGAGGTCACGCAGAACAGACTGCTCATCCAAACTTCTGATACCAGGAATTGCCACGGAGCAAAGCAGGCTAATCGCAGAGACGACGAAAAGGAGCAGCACGAGCGCTCGGGAAGCGCTTGAAGAGACTTTGCTGAACAACAATCCAACGCCCACAGCTAGAACGATTTCGATCCCGCTAATCCAAAAAAATCTGCCGAGCCAGACAGAGTGCCATAGATCTGGACTCGATAGTGTCGGCCAAATACCCGGGAAGGCAGAGGGTTGAGGGGGCGGGGAAAGCGTCACG
>JBPYFC010000150.1:0-4884 GCA_051984705.1 Chthoniobacterales bacterium
CTGGCTATCACCATGGAGCTCTGCGCCGTCAATTCGCTAAATTTTGCCGTTGGTGCTTATCTGCCGCTTTCAACGACTCTTCCGATTTTTATTGGCAGCTTCATTCGCGGCGTGGTGGATCACCAGACCAAGAAAGTTCCCGCAGAGAGCCAAGAACTGAAGGCCGGTAACCTGTTCGCAACTGGTTTGGTAGCCGGTGGAGCTATAGCCGGGGTCATTGTCGCCGGTCTCATGCAGGTACCCGGACTCGGCGATTTCCTCCCCAAACTCAATCTGGAAAAAACACTAACCGCCGCGCTTGGGGAAGGCGGGTACAGTCTACTCGGTGTAGCCTTCTTCGCAGTCATGGGCATCGTCCTCTACCGAATCGGCTCGAGCAGAAAGAAGCTCTCCTGATTGAAACGCCGACATCCACCTTCGCCAACGTGTCCTTCGTAGCTTTAGCGAAGGAGGAGACTACGGCGGACAGGTCGCCGATCCGGCCTTGGCCAGACCAACAACGCCGTGATCGCCGGGACCGGCGGTCACCAGATCACCGCCCCACAATCACCAGTGGACCGCTCTTTTCAGACGCCTTCACTTCCCGAGACCCGATCGAGGTTGCGCATCCTCTGCACAAATAATCATAAATCTCTCTGTCAGGAAGGATTAGAAGCAATTTCTCGTAAACGGGTTGAGCTGCCTTGCACTTTGGACAGTACAAGGAAGACGCACGCAACGTTTCGAATTGGGTAGCCCGAGCAGCCATTGCAGAGAGCTACTCTCGATCCAACCCGCAGACTCGTCAAACCGAAGGCCAAGCCTCCCTCCACGCCCCGCTGCAGGCGTTTCGTCCTGTGTTGGAATTTCCGTCGACCCCATAGTAGAATTCGGCTTCGACTGAATGTAGTCCTCCGACGGCCTATATATGGCTCGTAAGAAAGAATTGTCCGCCTTTGATGTTCGGATCCTTGTCCTGGCCGGCATGATCCTCTTAGCCCTCCTTGGGATCGGACTCCGTCTCTGGTTCGTTCAAGTCGAGCTCAAAGACCATTACCGCAGCAAAATCCAGGGGGCATCCCAGGTCGCGGTGCGGATCCCGGCGGTCCGAGGCGAAATACGCGATCGCAACGGCCTGGTCCTCGTGACAAATCGGCCAAGCTACGAAGTTGATCTTTATCTTCCTGATATAGTCAACGGGTATAAGTCCCGATACGGCACCCCGCCGATGGTCGATTATCGTCATAAAGACGGTAGCGGAATGCTGCACAATGAGCGCGAACCGGATATAGTCCAGATCGTTGATCAGATGATCATGCCGCAGCTTGAAGCGATGCATCTGGCGCAGCCGTATAACCCTGAAAGGTTGCGGACTCATTTTCGGACCCAGCTGCTTGTTCCATTCGCCTATGAGCAGGATCTGAAGTTTGCCACCTTCTCTAAATTTGCTGAGGAGAATGTTACTTTGCCTGGGGTACAGGTAAACGTCAGGCCGTTACGCAGATATACATACGGTGCATTGGCAGCCCATTTGCTCGGATACGTTGGCGCTCCTAAAGACATCAGCAAGCTGCCCGATGTCAAAGATTTCAGTTTCTATGAGCCCGAAGTCCAGGGTCGCACAAACATTGAATACACGATGGACGAGGAACTTCGCGGTAAGCCGGGGAAACGAATTTTGCGCAAGAACGCGAAAAACCAGTTTGAAGGTCAACCACAGATCATCCAACCCGTGCCCGGAGCAAATGTTTATCTGACCATTGATGCCCGGATCCAATACATCGTAGAGCAGACATTGCGCGCCGTTGGCCGTGCGGGTTGCGTCGTTATGGACCCGAACAATGGACAGATTCTTGCGATGGCCTCGGTTCCTTCTTTTGATCCGAACATGTTCATCCCTTCGATCTCTGCCACCGAGTGGCAGAAGGTCAAGGAGGGCGAAGCGAATCCATTGGTTAACCGCGCGGTAAGCTCCTATGCGCCGGGCTCAACTTACAAGATCATTACGGCGCTTGCCGGACTGACCAAAGGGCTGGCCAAAGCGAAATTTACCTGCACTGGAGGCATGACCTACGGCGACACTTACATGCATTGTTGGGGGCATCACGGAAAACAGGATCTGGTCGAAGCAATCAAGAACTCCTGTGACGCGTATTTTTATCAATACGGCAACGCAGCCGGCATCGACGCGATCGACAAAGTCGGCAACACGTTTGGGCTGGGAAAACCGACCGGAGTCGAGTTGACCAGCGAAGATCCGGGATTGCTACCTTCTCCGGATTGGCTTCAAACAAATCAAACTGAACGCTGGTCGCATGGCCAGACGGCAAACACAGCAATCGGACAAGGGTACGTTCTGGCAAGCCCTCTGCAGATGGCGATGGTGGCGTCAACTGTGGCGAACGGCGGAACCGTTTATCAACCGACTTTGATCTATCAAATTCAACAGGCGGACGGCACAACCACAAGACGCCCGGCAAAAATCGTTGGCGATCTCAAGAAAGATAACGGACTCACTCCAGATCTCATTGAATTGGTCCGAAAAGGAATGGATGAAGTTGTTAACGCTGATGATGGGACCGGGAAGAACGCCGCGGTCGACAATATCGAAGTAGCAGGCAAAACCGGTACCGCTCAATTCATGCGGAACGGCATAAAGGACGATCATACGTGGTTTGTCGCCTTTGCGCCGTATAAGAACCCGAAGATCGCGTTGGCAGTCATGGTCGAAGGCGGAAAATCGGGTGGGGGAGTCGCAGCACCGATCGCAGCCGAACTAATCCAGAAGATTATGGCCCTCGACAAAGGCTACGATCCTGGTCTCAAACCTTTGGAACCGGCCATTGGGAACTTCAAGCTGGTCAAATCGGTCAGCTTCAAGGATGGAAACGCGCTGCCGCAGCTAGCCGCTGCAGATGAAACCGATGAAGATGTGGCATCGGCCGGCCACGAAAACAGTTCAAGAAGCGGAGTCCGATCCGACAGTGCAGAACCAGATATCCGGCCGGATACACAACACGAAACACAACGGCGCGCTCGCGTTGCGCAAGCTCAACCGACGCCCCAGCACCACAGCTTCTTCGATTTCTTTAGAAGAAAACCTCAACCACAAGCAACACCGGGCCAGCAGAAGAAAAAGCATTTCCTGTTCTTCTGACGCGCGATTTGCGAATAACGCCGCTAGTCTGGGGGGAGAGGTATCGGCGTATGGGCGTATCGGCGTATCGGCGTTTTCAGGAATCCAGCGCTCGATCGGAAGACTACGCCGACACGCCGATACGCCGACACGCCGACACGTCTCTCTCCATCTCGTCCATCAGCGCATTCAACGCCGCTGACCGCCATCCGCGGCGCCAGATCAACATGACCTTCGTTTTCGCAATTGCCGATGGCAGCTTGCAAACACTCACATCGTTCAGTGCCCGCAGCGCGTGAAGCACAGATCGCGGAACAAGCGCCACACCGGTTCCGGCTGCAACACAGGCAACAATCGCGTGATAGGACGCAAACTCCAGAACCCTTTCGGGCACGATCTTTCCCTGATAAAGCCAGTTCTCCAACACGCGCCGATAAGCGCAGCCAGACGGGAATGCGATGATGGTTCGTTGCCCGATCTCTTGAGCCTTCGCCGTTTTCGGCAAATTCTTCGGCCCGACTAGAACAAGCTCTTCATCAAATGCCGGTCGCTTTTCGAGCTGATCCGTGATGAATGGTTGGCCGACGAACGCGGCTTCAATTTCGAAATCAAGCACCTTCGCAATCAGCGCATCGGCTGTGCCTGTCACAAGATCGACTTGTACCTGCGGATGATCCCGATGGAACCGTGACAGAATTGGCGGGAGATGTGTCGCCGCAACGCTTTCGATTGTGCCCATCCGAAAAACTCCATGCGGTCTTCCGTTTCGTAATGCCGCCTCAGCCTCGGTAGAAAGACGAAGCAAACGCTCGGCATAACCCAGAAGCAACTTGCCTTCTGGCGAGAGTGTCAGTTTGCGTTTCCGGCGATAGAACAGTTCGATGCCTAAACGCTCTTCCAGCTGTTTAACCCGGGTCGTCACATTCGACTGAACTCGGTTCAATCGCGCAGCAGCTTTTGTGATACCACCATGTTCAGCCACCGCTCGAAAGATCTGAAGCGCTTCCAAATCAAGCGTTCTCATAACAAGAACTATTCATCTTGAATATTCATTTCTCAAGATGTATAGGCGGGCCGACTATTCGCGGTGACTCAAACCTCAAAATGGGACACGCCACCGGGTGACCCCGCAAACGCGCCAACCGCCGATGTCGCGCCAGCGTGTCCCGCGGAGCCACGGCGGAGTTGGAAGCCTTGGCGAAGGCGGAATCCGGTTTTTGGCGCTATCGCTGGCCTGATCGCACTGGCTGCGGGCATGGGGATTGGTCGTTTCGCATTTACGCCAGCGCTTCCGATGATGCAGGCCGATGCCGGTGTTACAATCGCAGCCGGCGCATGGTTGGCCTCTGCAAATTACATTGGTTACTTGGTTGGTTCGCTCTCCGCGCTGGTTTGGCGTGTCCAGCCTTCAACCGCTATCCGGACCGGCCTGACAGTGATTGGCCTGAGTACGGTGGGAATGGGATTCGAACATGACGTTGCGGCTTGGGCGCTGCTGCGTTTCGTTGCAGGAGTCGGAAGCGCCCTGGTCCTGATCTTCGTCTTCGCGTGGAGCGCGGATCAGTTCGCGCATCACCGACGTCATTGGTTCAACGGGATCGTTTTCGCAGGAACCGGAGCTGGAATCGTAATTTCCGGCGGACTCTGCCTCGCATTAGTTCAGGCGAACGCGACCTCAACTACCGCGTGGATTTCCCTAGGAGCTCTCGCGTCTGTCTTCGCGGTGATTGTCTGGTTCGCTTTCGGCAGAAAAAGCTCATCAAAGGAAG
>JBPYFC010000151.1:0-8544 GCA_051984705.1 Chthoniobacterales bacterium
GTTCCTTTCTTTCTCTCGACAATTTTTCAATATCTTTTCGCCGCTCTGGACGCACAAAAAAGCTTTTTTGTGTCAACGCTGATCGGGTCGATTCTTCGGCTTGCGCTCCTCGTGAGTCTGATTCCGAAGTTCCACTTTGTTGGGCCGGCAATTGCCTTTGTCTGCGCCGAGACCTTTACGGTGGCGCTGTGGATGGTCCAACTCCACCGGCTTGGATATCCTGCGCACGCATTTCAAATTCTCTGGCGACCGATTGTTGCCGGAATTGTAATGGCAACAATCCTCTATCTCGTTTTGGATGCTACTTTGGCCATGAAAATTCTGGGCGCGCTCGGCTCACTCCTTGCTTACGGCCTTGTCCTTTTGGGGTTGAGGACCTTTTCGACGGAGGAAATACATCACGCGCGGGAAGGCATTGCGTTTGTCTATCCCTTTGTTGAGTCTTGGGCAAAGAAACTTAAACAAAACACATGACGACCCCGAATCGCGTCGAGACGCCGCCGATGTCGGCGCGGGCCCAGGCTGCCACGGCTTGGATCGCATTATACTTAAAATGGAAGAAGCGTGTCGAACCTTGGGTCGAGTTTTTGGCCAGGTTCTGGTCGGCTTACTGGCTGCTCATCATTGGCAGCTTCCTGATTTTTGGTTCCGCCTTTCTCAAGTGGGTTCAATATCCTCTGACCTCGAACCTTTCCGGTCTTAAGTTCCCTTTGTTTCATGACTCCGGAGTCATCCCGCATTTTATTCTTTTTTCTTTCGGCGCTCTTGGAATTGTTGTCCTGATTGCCGGAATTGTTCTGCGTCGATTTTTTGCTTCGGCGCTGGGCTTGGCTGCAGCCGTGCTGATCACACTATGTGTGCTGACGCCGGCTCACATTGCCTTTCAACAACCGGTGATGCTGCGCCATCTCATCGATGAACTCCAAGCGGTGCCATGGCACAAGGTTTTTACGAAGGATTACTTCCCCGCAAATTATGGTTCTCCTGAAGTGCTTCCGAATCAGCTCGTCCTTTACACCGCGATTGGGCGTCTTCTCGCTGCCTATTCCTTTCTCCGGCTTGGCTGGACATGCTTTGCGCTCGGGTCAATGTTGGTTGCCATTTATGCAATGCGCCGTCTACCGGATGGAAAAATGGCGGTTGGACTCGCGCTGATCTGTCTTCCGCTCGGTGCGCTCGCGATCGTAAGCATACCGCCAATAATTGGGCAGCATTACTTCAACAGTGGTTCGATAGCTAAGGCGCAAGGCCACCACCAAGAGGCAATCGCTGACTACCGAAAGGCGATGAAATGGGATGCGTGGTTTGCGCAGGATATTGGTCTCTACGCAACAATCGGCGAGCTTCAGAAGAAGAGTGGTATCGAAAATAATTCACCGGAGCGGCATATTAGCCGAGCGGTCGAGTTACAACAGGTAAAGGATTACGAGCCAGCGATCTTTGAGCTTAGCCGGGCAGCCGAAGCGGGCGGCGTCATCGGGGCGGTCGCACGGAGCGAGTCCGCTAAGACTCGCATAGAGCTCGGTCTGGCTCTATATCAAGCAGGTGGGATCGGTGGCGCCGTGACTAGTTGGCAGCTTGCGCTTGCTGACGATCCCAGTCAGGAGGTCTTTGTCCTTCCATATCTCGCCCGCGGCTATTTTGATCTCGGGCGCTACGAGATTGCGCTCCAGACGGTCGATCGCCTCATAAAAATTATATCGGCTCATAGCTCGATGGTCGCCGATGTTTACTCACTTGGTGGCGACTGTTATGCGAAGCTTGGTCGCGACGCGGATGCCCGCCGCTATTACACTCTTTCTTACGCGAAGGATTGGATCGTAAATTACTGGGCGATAAGCCGGTTGGCTGGCGAATAACTCATGCAAAGCGAATCGACTTTACCCAAACATTTACCATCGCGTGCCCGGAGATGGTCATGGGCACTGGTTCTGGCCTGCGGGCTCCTGCTCGGTTACTATGTGCAACAGACCTACTTCAGCCCAAAGCAGCGCCAGTATCAACTGGATTTCGGAGATGCCCAATGGATCGAATCTCCGGAAGTTGCTCCGATAGCTTATTTCAGAAAGGAAGTGTTTCTTAACGTGCCACCGGTGCAGGCCTGGCTGGAAGTCTCAGCAACTGACAACTACGACGTTGTCGTTAATGGCCGATCGATCGGAACAGAATCCGCTCTGAAGACACGGGTAGCCGGGATTTATGACATCAAAAAGCGTTTGAAGGTTGGAACCAACGTCATAGCGGTTTCGAGTACACGCACGTCTTACCCCGGCTCGGCGCAGATTATCGTTCGCGCATTCATCAAAGAACCGAGTGGCAAAGTAACGTCGTTGATATCGGACGAGCATTGGAGAGTCAGTTCACACAAGGGGATTGTAGCAGGCTCGGAGGACTGGACCTCTTCACTGGTGGACGAACAGCTTTGGCCAAACGCGCGCCGGTCCGAGGTAAACGGAAAGTCCATTCCTGTCGCATGGGTTGACACCAATCCGCTTCTGCTGCAACTGCCCACCTCCGGTTCATGGATTATGGCTCAGAACGCCGGAACCGAGGCCATCTTCTCGACTTCGATTAATGCCGACCATGCCCGGCAGGAGACATGGATTCAGGTAGCAAGTTCGGGAGACGTCGATCTTCTTGTCAACGGACACGTCGTCACGCCCGCAATCCCTCCCACATCCAGCGGGAAAGCGCTTCCCCACCTTGCCGCCCCGGCTGCCTCGCCAAGTCAAAGCCCTGAGGAAACACAACCAGAGGCTAGCGCCAACGCGATTGAGTCTCCAGCTAAAACCACCCCGTCCGCTTCGCCTGCTCAAAACTCTGAGGAAACGCAACCGGCTATCAGCGGACAAGCGAGCACGGCTCCAGGTAAGACAAGAACTCCTATTTTTGAGCCCGCTGTTCTGTCGGCCTATGACATCAGTTATTGGATAAGGAAAGGCCCAAACATCATCGTTGCCGCTGTGCGCACCGAACATGTTCCGGCAACTCTTTTTGTCGATGGTTTCCTCGTCCGCGAAGATGGCAGCATCGTGCGATTTGAAACCAGCTCAGCGTGGCGAATAGGCGATCAATCGACCGGTGACCAATCTGCACAGAGGGAGCGCCCTATCGAATTAGGGAAGGATGGATTGGCGCCTTGGGGATATCTTAAGCAAGACCTAGCAAGACCAATCGATCACACTGACTTCACTACTATAACAAAGTCTTGCATCGTGATTTCGCTAACGGCAATCCTTACAGTGGCTGTTTGGCTCCTGGTATCGTCAATCGCGGCTGATCGACGGAGGGAGCCACTCGCCCAAGCGATGGCTCGCGACGCCCTCTTTCATGGGCCGATCCTAGTGGGTTTGGTTTTGCTGATGCTTCCAAATTACGACCTGCGATTTCCAACAAACTGGTCATTTCAGCCGATTTTTGTAATTGGAGCGACCCTGGCCCTGTTGGCTATTCGATTGCTTCACTTTTGGGCAGACGCCGGGATAGCCGATGGCCTGAAGAGCCGGATGACGCAAATCCGAGAAACAGATTTCCGAACTGCATTGCCCTATCTGCTACTGGCAGCGATCATGTTACTCGGATTTGGTCTGCGTTATCACAATCTCGGTTACATGTCCTTCGATCACGACGAGATGGGCCTGATAAACAAATCGAAAGGAATCTTTAAGCTTGGTTTTCCTTATATTGTCTATGCAGGAGAGATCCGCTGGATTACTACCTACGAGTTAGTGCCTTACCCGCAAGCTCTGTCAGGCTTGCTCTTCGGTTATTCGGAGTGGTCAATGCGCCTGCCCTCCTGCATAATGGGAACGCTTTGTATCGGAGTCATCGCCCTCATGGGCCGTCGTCTTTTCAACTGGCGCATCGGCCTGTTCGCCGCATTCGTTTACGCTTGCATGCCGCTCAATATCCGGTGGGCGCAAAACGCCTTTTATCCGTCGCAATGCCAGTTTCTGACAATGTTGACGATTTGGTTCTTTTACGAGGCAATCCGAACTCGCCCGCTGCACCGAGGGTTTTTGACCGCCGCTGCAGTCACGTTTTGTTTTACGTATCTTTCATGGGAGGGGACTGGGTTTCTTCTACCCGCCTTTTTCATTGCGTTGATGGTAGTTCGCCCGGGCGAGTGGTGGTGGCTAAAAGAGTTTCATCTGTACCGCTGCCTGTTTTTCATGGGTGCCGTGGTCGTCGCCCAGTATTGCTCGCGGACGATCGCCGGCGACCCATATCTTATGGTAGGCTCGGGTCTTTCGAATGTTGCTGGCCCGTCGCTCTTTTTCCTGACGCCGGCCTATACTCCGCAATTTTATATTGACAAGTTGTGGCTGTCCGAAAACCACGTTTTCTTCACGGTCATCGCTCTTCTGGGTCTTCCATTCTGTTGGTCTCAGCGTGGATTTCGTTATGTTTTCACCGTGCTCCTTATGCTGTGGTTCCTCCACACGAACTTCCTGGCCGCTTTGTCTCCCCGTTATTGTTACTACTACCAACCGCTCTTGATACTCTCCGGCACTGCTGCGGCGATTACCCTTTATGATCGCCTTGTTTCTCTCGCTCATCGCGCGGGTAACGCGACGGTCGCTCGTGCTGCTGCGCATGCCACCGGTATAGCCGTACTGGCGTTGCTCTTTCTCCAAAGCAACGAATCAGTGATGAAGGAGTACGCCCTTTCCAGCAAAGGCGATCAACCGACACTCATGACTCGCATGAATACGTACAAGTACGATTATCGCGGTGCAGCGGAGTACGTAAAGAATCACTTCCGGCCCGGAGACCGGATTATTCCAGGCATTCCACACGTTTTCGCCTGGTACGCAGGAATGCCAGGCGATTATTCGATGGATACTCTACTCGGCACAAAAACGGGGTATAATCAGTTATTGGCGCAGCCGAGATTCATCGATAAGTTTGCTGGCTTACCCGTGGTGCGTAATATCACCGAACTGAGGGAAGTTATTTCTCCCGCACATCGCACTTGGGTTGTTTTTGCCCCTTATGCGAACGTGGAAAAGTTGAGCAACCCGATTGTGCTGGATTATCTCCACCAAAGCGGAAAGGTAGAATTTGAATCGTACCGGGCAAAAGTCATGTTGGTTGAGCGTACAAGCGAACCGAATAGTGTCGCCAAAACACCTTAGGCCTAGACGCTAGAATAGGCCCTGTTAACGGCTTTCCGGCCAGCCGCACAGATCGAAAATAGGGCGGAGCTAAGCGGGGTCTGAGTTCTCGCTCGCGTCGATTCCAACTCACGCGTGATCTGGCTGACTTCGCCTGCGTGTGTCTTAACAGCAGTCTCAAACAGGTTCGCCGCACAGTTGTAGAGTGAGATATCAAGCGAGTTTTTTTCTGCAATCAAATCGAGAGTCGATTGAGGGATATCGGCTTTCCTCGGACGCGTGCGAGTTACATTAAAACTCGAGTAACGTTGCAGTTTCCAACCAAAGCGTAGCTTCATCAGAGCCAGGCTTTCTTCAAAACGTTCGAATAAACCGACAACACTAAAATACCGGCCCAGATTCTCCTTTGCTCTTTCACAGATCTCCAACGTGCAAGGTTTCGCATACTCAGCTCCGGCAATAATCTTGCATTGAACGTTCTCTCTTGGTGAACGTCGGACAAAATCCTCCAAACTCCAATTCTCACGTTTAAACTTCCAGTACAATGGGTGCAGTTTGTAGCTGCGCATAAAGTAGAAGGAAGAAATCACGCGGTCGACGGGCTCGCGGAGGACTGTGATGTAAGTCGCTGGTTTGGGAAGAATCGCGTGAAGACCAAACAACATATGCCCTTTAAACATCCGCGTTCTCCTCAGTCGCTCTTTGGAGAGATGCTGCAAGTGCCCCCATGACCATTCGAAGAAAACTGGATCGATTGAGTACATCTCGAAAAGAGGGTATTCCCATTCAATCAGCCGATTGAGTGTGGAACCGGCTGCCTTTGGAAGGTGGAGAAAGATGACCGCTTCCGCGGCGCGATCGACTTGAGTCATGGCGACGCGTTACTCGATGAGAGTCTTTCCGGAATTACCCCGATCCTTCCCTTTGGCGCGATAATGATCCTCATCGCGCGCATGGTATTCGCCTTCAGATATTAGTTTTTTCTTGTAGGCATCGTAGCCGAGTCGTTTTCCCTCGTCCCAAGCCCGGGCTACGGCAGCGGAAGTCTCCACGTCTAAACCGTCACCGTGCCACAGTTCCCAATATTCACCCTCTGCATGAACTACATTGAGCACAGCCAACTGGATCGAGCCCATTCTCTCACCGCCATTCGCCAGACTGGCAAGACTCTGAAAGCCGTGATGGGCGCGATCACGATACTTTTGTATTAGATCATAAGTCATCATGCCGGTGTCTTCGCGGCGGCCTGTGAGCTGACAATTCTGAATGCTAAAACGGTCCGGGTATTTGCCCAGGCCATAATCTATAACGCGCTCGCAGAACTGTGGCGGCAAGTCAAGCACCTTGGATAAGTGGAGCGATATTTCTTGCCGAGGAAAGGCTTTGGCCCACACATCGGTGTACGTTTTATAGACAGAGAGAAGCTTCTCCTCGTAGTTTCCCAGAGCCTTCCATTTGGCTAGATCTTCACGCGTCTTCGGCAGATGCATTTCTGCGCTCAACGAATTCGCGCATGTAAGCGCGACGCTTACACACAAAGGATCGTTGGCGTATCGTTCCCCAAGTTGTGCGATGACCCCGGAAAAATTCCGCTGATAAATCGGGTCCCACGGGACTGGAATCACCATAGCCTCTCCAAAATTGGGTCGATGCGGATTCATCACACGAGATTCAAAAGCCTGAGCTCCCTCGGCGTACACAAAATCCGGAGTGCTCGCACCCGGTTTAAAACAGAGCTGATATTTCATGCCGATACGGCGCAGGGCGGCCACGAAATTATCGAGCGCCGTAAAGTCGAGCTTGCCAGGTTCTTTCTCGACTTGATTCCATGGAACGTGAAGACAGACGCCAGCTAGTTGATGATTTGCGCGGATACTATTTGTGAAGACGTCAAGTTCAGCGCGATCTCCAGACACCTTCTGCGTGACCCACAAACCTGTCCGGATCGCAGACCCCGCCGGCGCGGCACGTGAAATTGAAGCAGTAATCGCAGCGAGGGAAATACCGTAGCTCATCCACCTGAGGATGTGCCAGCTGCGATACTTCAGACTCCATCTCATATAGAAACTACTTGGCGGAACCCGGCTTAAGATATTTATCGAAAAAGGAGGTAATTTCCTGGGCAAAGGCTGGACCTCCTATGCCATGGCCTCGCTTTTCATCCACGATCAACGTTACATGGACGCCGGCGGCTTTCAGTTTGCTGGCCAACAGTTCGCTTTGACTCACTGGAATCGTCATATCATTCTCCCCATGGATGATGAGAAACGGCGGATCATCCTTGCTCACATAGGTCGTAGGGCTGGCCGCGATCGCTTTCGCCATGTTTTGTTCAACCGAGCCTCCGAGAAACCGCTCGATAGATGACCTGGCTATGGGCGCCATACCCTCGTTCGAATTTGATACAGCCTCATAGAATTGCACGATATCCGACGGCCCGGACATATCACAGACTGCCTGCACCCGGCTCGAAAAGGTAGAGTTATCGCCGGGGCCCTCTAGCTCCGCTGCGCCACCTGAGGTGCCGAGAAGCGCAGCCAGATGTCCCCCGGCGGAGTGCCCCCACGCCCCGATATGATCGGAGTCGAAATGATAAGCAGCGGCATTGGCCCGAATCCAGCGGACGGCTGCCTTGCAATCCTCGATTGCCGCCGGAAAAGTGGCCTCTCCTGAGAGCCGATAGTCTACGCTGACCACGATGTAACCTTGCGACATGAGATCCAGAGGCGGTGGATGGTTTTTGCTTCCGCGGCTCCAACGGTTGCCAAAAATCCAGAGAACGACCGGCAAGGAATGAGTAATCGACTTGGGCGAATAAATATCCAGCCGCAGATCGCGACCGTTAACACGTTTGTAAATCACGTCGCGTACAATATTGACGTCCGGGAACTCCACCCGGCGGCGCCGCCCCTCCCCTGACTCGGCCACGCCCGCGGCCCATATCGACGCCGCAATGACCAGGATCAGCGAGGCGAGCAGCAGGCGACGAGATAGAATCTGAGTCGTACGCATTCTCATACTGCTGATGCGATCTTGTTCACGACAAAGCGACCAGCTCCCAAACTTGATCTACAAAAGCCTTCCAAAGCACCCGGCGCCGGCAGCGTGCGCAATGCAGCCAGTCGTTCTCGGACCGCCGCTTCTTTCTTTTGCAGGCTTTCCTCGAAGAGACCCTTGCCAAATTCATACAGCTCAACGTCGAGCCGGTTGTGGTCGCGAATCATTTCCACCGTGCCGGAATTAATCTGTGGTCGTGTTTTTGAGACCTTGCAATTCTTGTAGAAAGGAATCTCCCAATCAAAGGTCGTGGCCATGAGCATCAAACTCTCCTCGAACCGCTCTGAGATCCCTACGACGCCGAAGGATTTGGTAAGGTGTTCCTTCGCCATATCGAGTGTTCGCTCATCGGTAATCGCGGTATCCTTAA
>JBPYFC010000152.1:0-3152 GCA_051984705.1 Chthoniobacterales bacterium
GATCAGATGTTTAGCGAATTTTGGAACAATGATTTGCAAAGTTTTGTCCAGACCAGAGGAGGGACCACACTCGACGCGGCTTGCTTGCTTGCGCCACTGGTCAGGTTCATCAGTCCGATGGATCCACGGTGGTTATCGACACTGAAAGCGATTGAAGAGAGATTGACCGACGACTCATTGGTTTACCGTTATCGAACAGAGGATGGGCTGATCGGGTCCGAAGGAACGTTCTGCATGTGCTCATTCTGGTTCGTCGAATGCCTGGCCAAGAGCGGCGACGTTGATAAAGCGCGATTTCTGTTCGAGAAGATGCTCGGGTACGCCAATCACCTTGGACTCTACGCCGAAGAACTCGGTCCATCCGGCGAGCATCTCGGTAATTTCCCGCAGGCATTCACTCATCTTGCGCTGATCAGCGCAGCCTTTGAACTGAATCGCCGACTGGACCGCAGAAAAGGATAAACCACAGATTACACAGATTAAGCAGATTTTTGGGCGTATTTGCGAATCGGCCTGTGGGTGCGATACCTTTCTTTAAGAATCTGCGTAATCTGCGAAATCTGTGGTTTTAACCTGCCTTCTGGGCAGCGGTCGCCTGGCTCTGTTCGCCGGCCAAATGCAGAATGATGTCTGTCTTGGAGATGCTGCCAATCAATCGCTGCGAGTCCATGTTATCCACCACCGGCAACCGCTCGGATTGAGCGATCGCGAACTCGTGCAAAGCTTCGCCCATGCCTTGCAGGGGAGTGACTCGCGGAAAATTCTCGTTCATGATGTCCGCGGCGATAACCACTGCCTCGAGCTCTGGACGATCAAGAAACGCCTTCACATCGTGCAACGAAACGGCTCCAACCAGGCGCTTGTCTTTGTCTACGACATAAATGTGTTGGAACCGAAACTGGGTAAATGTTTCGGCAATCTCCGCGAAAGTGGCGTTCTTCGGCAACGTAATCGGATCCCGGCGGATCAGGTCGAGAATGTTGACCTCCGCCAATTGTTGATTGAAGAATGCCGCGCCCTTCCGCTCGAGCGATTCTCCATACATGAATCGCGTCTCAAAAATACTGCTGCAATAGTACGCGACGACGCAGCCGACCATGAGGAAAGGAACGATCGTATAACTCAGGCTCAGCTCAAAGACCATCAGAATGGCCATCAGCGGTGCGCCGGTAGTGCCGGCGAGAAATGCACCCATGCCCACCATCCCGTAAAGTGTGGGGTCGGCCTGAAGCTGCGGAAAATTGATCAGGATAAACTCGCCATACAAAACCCCCAGCGCTCCACCGACGACCAGAGTCGGCGTAAAAACTCCGCCGACAGCTCCAGATCCAAACGTGACCAGCGTCGCCACCAGCTTAAGCATCAACAGCCAAAGAATGGTGTCCCAGAACCAGTGTTGATGAAACATGGACGACAACAAGCTTTGTCCGTTGCCGCACACCAACGGATCGAGAATTGCCATGGCCCCAACAATGGCGCCGCCTAGTGTAAGTTTTGCCGGCACCGGGATGTCGAGCTTGGAAAAAGCCTTTTCTGAGAGCCTCAACGCGCGGAGATAAACAGGCGCAAGGAAACCGGCTAGAATACCTATCAGAAACAGCGGAATGACTTCCCAGCGTGTGTGCAGATCAAATGAATGTGCCTGATAGAGTGGCTCTGCTCCGTGCATCGCCCGGCTAATGAAGGTCGACACTACAGAAGCTAGAATCAGCGGACCGAGCGATTCGACCACGACTGTTCCCAGAATTATCTCGGCGACAAAAAACGATCCGGCGATCGGCGCGTTATATGCACTGGCGATTCCAGCGGCCGCACCGCAGGCGACCAGGTGGCGCCTCTGCGGTATTGGAAGTTTCCGGATGCGTCCAAGCAACGACGCAACCAGAGACGAGATTTGAACTAGCGGTCCTTCCCGTCCAATAGAAGCTCCTGTGCTGATGGAGAAAAGTGCGGAAAGCGTTTTGACGATACTGGCGCGGACCGAGATGTTTCCACTGCCGACGACGATCGCTTCCATGTAATCAGTCGTGGTCTTCTGTCGAATACCGGCTACCAGGCGGTAACCGAGCCACAGGGTCAGTCCGGCCAATAACCCTCCGGCAGCGGGAACCAAAATTCTCTGCCACCAAGGCAGGCTGGCAAATGACGTCGTTATCGACAGCTTGTTGCCGGTGGCAAGGTAGTGGACGATTTCACTGGCCTTGCGGAAGCACTCCGATGCCAGGGCGCCAAGAACGCCGATCAACGCCGCCCAAAATAGTGTGACCTGACGTTCACTGACCCGAAAATGCTCGATGAACCAAACTTTGAGCTTAAGAAATCGCCGCAAAAACGGACTGATATGGTGTTCTCGCTTATGGTCGGCGGGCACATCCATCGGATTACGGCTCTGCGAAAGCTTCCACGAAAGCCGGCAGAGCATCGGCTTCGACTACCCGATCCAAAATAGCCTGGTTCCTCAGGTGGCGTGCGAGAAAAGATACGATCTCTAAGTATTCGGATGCGGCGCGCTTTGGCACCCCGATCAGGACTGCGAGCCGTACCGGCATATCGCGAAATAGCACCGGCTTTGGACAGGTCGCAATGACGATTACCACCTCCGTCACCATGTCGCAGCGCGCGTGAGGGAACGCAATACCGCCTGGCAGCAACGGTGGGTCAGTCTGCTGGCGTTCGAAGACTGCTTCCGACAGCATCTGAAGATCCCGGACTTGAGGATGCCCTTTCAAAGCATCGAGCATCTTTTCGATCGCTTGACGCTCATTTTCTGCTTCGAGATTTTTTAAAAAGATGGCGGCCTTCAGGTATTCAACCGTTTTTCGACTGATCACACCATAACCTCCATCCTTTTCTTATATCAGATTGCCCCGGGGGCGAAAGGGGGAAGACGCGCTTTCAGCGCGTGGTTGCCGGTTTTCGGTTGTCAGTTGTCGGTTTTCGGTTGGGCGCTCGGTTGCTCTGCCTGAGGTGGATTGAAATGCCTCGGTCGCCCGTTGGGGCGTCTATCCGTGGGGTGGAGACGGTTCCAGGGGCTCTCCGGCCAAGGCTGGATCACCCGTGGCTGAGTTCTGTTGTCGCGGTGCGACACCTGCACCCGGCCGAACCGAAAACCGACCTGTCCGCCATAGCCTTTGGCGACAACGGAAAACTGA
>JBPYFC010000153.1:0-5596 GCA_051984705.1 Chthoniobacterales bacterium
GATGACGTCCGTTGCACGCACGGCGCGACTTCCGGCCAGGTCGAACCTGAAGAACTCTTTTACATGAAGAGCCGCGGTCTTCCAGATCTGGCCGCAAAACAATTGATCGTACGCGGCTTCTTAAACGAAGTGGTCGATCGTGTGCAACATCCCGAGCTGACCCAGTATCTGCACCGGGAGATTGCGAGCCGTTAGCGCTGGACCGCATCTCTATTTGGCATAATCCGCCGGTAGACAAGGTCTACCACAGTGGCAACAACAAACTAATTCTCTAAGCTTGTGGGCAAGCGATTGTCTTTCTCCGGGGGGCTCGAAGGATGAACTCAGATCCTACGTGTTTAACCGAGCACCGATACACCGCGGTGCTCGAGTTACCGAATATTCTAAACCCTATCGCCGTCTTTATTAACGAATTGTAAGAGTGCGCCCCTGCGTTGCTTGAACAATTTTTACTCAACAATTCGGTTGCACTCTGGTAAAAATCAGTCACTTTGACTGCCTACATTTTCCGAGTAATCTACGGATTGCGCTGAAAAGAAAGGCTTTAAAAGTTGCGGATCCCCCCAAAACAGGTCAGCAAATAAGAAGATAGAAAGCTTGCGACTGGGAGGGCAGGGATCTTGCTCAATAAACGCGGCCTTTAGAGAAGACGAATCGAACGTCGAAGAAGCGGCAGTACTCAAAAAAAACCTCAAGATTGTTGGAACATAAAATATGGTAACTTTGTTATCGAATAGTGTGCCCGTCCTGGCCGCCATTTCGGCCACTGGAGGCCATGTAATCCCGGCATGGGCAAAGGGCAACGTTGTCCTCGAGAAATTTGTCCAGGGCGGTCCGATCATGTACCCGATCGTGGCGACCCTGATCGTCGCCATCGCGGTGATCCTGGAACGCATCGTTTGGTGGACGATTGAGGGCGCTCGAAGAGATCCAAACAAACTTGACCAAGTTTATGGCGCACTCGAGCAGGGCAACGTCGCCGCAGCGGTGAATCTGGGTCGTGGTTCTAAGGATCCGTTGGTGCGCACGGTTTATCATGGACTCAATCACGTTCACGCATCGATCGAAGGCGCGTTACAAGTCGCTGCCGGCGTCGAACTCCAGCGCGCGGGACGCTTCATGTCGGTCATGGATACGATGGTTACTCTGGCCCCACTGCTTGGATTGTTGGGGACCGTGACTGGAATCATGGGCTCTTTCAATGCTGTCCAATCGGGCGGCTTGGATCCGAGCAAGGTTTCCGGCGGTATCGGTGAAGCGCTCATTGCCACCGCCTGCGGTCTCGGCATCGCCATTTTCTCGCTGGTGTTTTTCAACTTCTTCAACGCGAAAATGTCTCGCCTGCAGTTCGAGCTCGAATCCGCATCGAATAACGTGATTCTGATGCTCCACTCGCTGCAAACCCGCAACAACAACATCGTTTCTACCGAACAAGATGCACGGCAGCAGTCAGAGTACGCACGGACTAGTTAAAAAGGCGCGGATCGAGATCATCCCGCTGATCGACATCATGTTCTTCCTGCTCGCCTCGTTCATGCTGGTGAGCCTGTCGATGATCAGCATCAAAGGGCACAATGTCGAAATCCCAACCGCTGAGACCGCGCAACCGAATACAAAGCCGGATTTCACGATCGTGACGATCGATGCGGCTGACAATATCTGGTTCGAGGAACAGAAGGTCGAGAAGGATGACGTCCTCTCACGTTTTCAGCAGCTGTATAATAACAATCACAACGTCCGTGTCTTTATCCGCGGCGAAAAGAAGGCGAGTTGCGGCACATTTACCTACATCCTCGATAAATGCCGCTTGGCCGGGATCGTGAAGGTTAGCCTCGAGGCTAAAGAACCGCCTGAGAATCCCGCGACAGCCGGCAAATAGGATGGGATCCGTGCGCTAATAATGCGCACACGCCAGACATGCTAGAGTTTTTCTACCGAGCACGATGAAACCCGTTAGACATAGTACGCCGGTACCGATTAAGAAGGCGCGGATTGAGATCATTCCATTGATCGACATCATGTTTTTCTTGCTGGCTTCATTCATGTTGGTGAGCCTTTCAATGATCAACATGAAGGGAGTCGACGTGAATCTCCCGACCGCCAAGGCAGCGGAGCCGAATGAGAAGCCTGATCTGCTGATCGTCGGTGTCGATGCGCTGGACGACATCTATTTCGGCGAGGAAAAAGTCGCTAAAAACGATGTGCCGGCAAAATTCAAACAGATCTACGAACAAAATAAGGATCAGAAGATCTTTATTCGTACTGTTCCGAAAGCGACCTACGAAACTTTCCTGTACGTGTTCGATCAATGCCGTAAGTCGGGTCTGGAAAAGGTCAGTCTCCAGACGAAGATAGCCGAAACACTACAGGCGCCGCCGCCCTCAATGGGTCCTCCTCCAACGGTCGCACCAGCTGCGCCAGCAGGTGAACCAGCTGCAGAAGCTCCGGCTGCACCGGGCAACGCTCCCGAAGCTCCGGCTGCACCAGGCAGCGCTCCCGCAGCTCCGGCCGCACCGGGCAGCGCTCCCGCAGCTCCGGCTGCACCGGGCAGCGCTCCCGCAGCTCCCGCGTCCCCCGCAGCTCCCGCGTCCCCCGCAGCTCAGGAGAATGCTCCTGCAGCTCAGGAGAATGCTCCTGCAGCTCCGCCGCCAGCCGCGCAACCCTCTCCCTCTCAATAGGAATTGTTCTTTTGTCATGGCCAAACAAGTAACCCAAAAACCGAAGCACGATTCTTCAGCGGCTGTAGATCTTCAGCGCGCGATCAAAACATCGCACGGCCCTCCACTCCTTATATTTTTGGCGATCTCGGCTGGACTCAACGCGCTTGGAGTCTGGGGTGGTTGGTATTTCAAATGGCCGGAACCGTACGTCCCACCACCAGTCGAACTGACGACCCTCGATACCAACGACGCGCCACCTCTATTGCAGGAAGAGGAGACGATGCCCGAGCCGGAGCCGACACCGCCTCCTGAGCCTGAGCCGACCCCTCCTCCGCTGGAGAAACCGCCTGAGTTTGAAGTTCCTCAGCCGACTCCAACTCCTAGCCCGCCTCCAGCAAAGCCGGTACAGGTCAAACCGCAGCAAACGCCAAAGGGCCCAAATCCGCCGAACGCGAAACCTGCATCGCAAGGTGGCGTTGCTGGCGGAACGGGAACCGGTGGTCCGCGGTCGAGTATGCTGGTCCGTAGCCCGAAACCGCCTTACCCGCCGCAGGCGCTGCAAATGCACATCACTGGTGATGTGAAGGTAACGATCACGGTTTCGAACGGGAACATCACCGATGTTTCAGCCGCCTCGGGTCCGCCAATGCTTTCCAGCGCAGCGGCTCGTTGGGTGCGCGGGAACTGGAAATTTGCTCCGAACATAAGCGGTACGTTCACCCTTCCGGTGACGTTCGTAATCGCGAGCCACTAAGATCTTGGCGGCAGCCTTAACGGCTGCCGCCGTGCACCGCTTTTTGTCGCCGATCTGATTTAGCCGAGGCTTTATTCCGGACTGATTGTTCGGAGTGTCAAAGAGCTGTCACGGCGATACGCCCGACCCTGAATCGTTCGAATTCAGGCGATGATTGCAGCCCAAATCCAACGGTGACAAGAGCGCTTGGCGGGCGCGGTTAAAGTTAGTCCTCTCAGCAGTCTCCTGGCTACGCCGCTACGACGACGCCCTGGTTCATTGAGCGCAGCTTTTCGATCGCTCTCGGGATGATTTCCAAGGCTTGATCGATTTCTGCGGGAGTGGTGAAGCGGCTCAGCGAAAAACGGAGGCTGCCGCGGGCGCGCTCGTTTGAGAATCCCATCGCTTTAAGGACATGCGACGGTTCCAACGAACCCGATGTGCAGGCTGACCCGGCGGAGCAACAAACGCCTTCTCTGTCGAGCAGCATCAGCATTCCTTCGGAATCGACTCCATCAATCGCCAGACTCGAAGTGTTCGGCAAACGCTTTGCCGGGTGACCGTTTCGCTGGGTTCCTGGCACCCGGTTTAATAACGCTTGTTCGAGCCGGTCACGCAGTGGTTTGACGTTGCGATCCTCTTCGGCGAAATGGGAAGCCGCGAGCTCGGCGGCTTTTCCCATTCCAACGATGTATGCTGTGTTTTCTGTTCCACCCCGCTTACCGCTTTCCTGGCTGCCACCAATCAAGAACGGGTTGAAGCGTGTCTTTCGATTGATGTATAGCGCAGCGACCCCTTTAGGGGCATGAAACTTGTGTCCGGAAAGTGAAAGGAACTGGACCGGGATGGCGCTGACCTCGACTTGTACTTTTCCGACGGCCTGGATTGCGTCGGAATGAAACAACGTGCCTTTTGAACGACAAATATCTGCGGCTTCAGCGATTGGCGAAAGAACGCCAGTCTCGTTGTTGGCCCACATCAGAGAGACCAGAGCCGTCTCCGGACGAATCGCGCGTTCGAGTTGGCGAAGATCGATCAAGCCGTCTGCATCAACATCCAGCAAGGTTATTTCGTAACCGCGTCGAGCCAGGGATTCCGCGTGGTTTTTGATGGCGCTGTGCTCGACCTTGGTTGTAACAAGATGTTTCCTGTCCGGATCAAGCATGAGCGCCGATTGAATGGCGCTGTTGTTGGATTCAGTCCCGCAACTGGTGAACAAGACTTCATTCGGTTCACAGTGCAACAGCGCGGCAACCTGCTCCCTGGCATGATCGATCGCCCTGGAAACACGTTTACCGAACGAATAGGCGCTCGACGGATTTCCGTATTGATCCCGCAGAAACGGGAGCATCGCGTCAAGGACCTCCGGGTCGACTTGTGTAGTTGCGTTATTGTCGAGGTAAATCACTTCGGAAAGTAGGTCAGGAGCCATCAACCAAAGCATTGAAGCGCCTATCGTCAAGCGCAGCCGTGTTACTTCTCACTTCTCACCTCTCACGTCTTATCCTCCACCGTTCCTGGCGATGCTGGCGATCCCGGCGACGCCTTGGTTCCCCCATCGTCGTCATCGCCGCTTCGGGCGTGAGGGTCCCAGAATAGGTCAAACGCCAGGTAAAATGCTTTGGAATGGCGTGCGAACCAGAAATTGAAAACAGGCAGGGGCAGGAGCGTAAACAACAGAACGATCTCAATCGGCAGCTTAAACCAGAAGTCTAACACCAGGTAAATAAACAATCCGATCAACGCTCCAGCGCCGTAATTGATTGCCCAGATAGAGATCAGGAAATAACCGGGTTCGCGTTCGTATGCATAGCCACAGTGCGGGCACCCATCCAGAGGCATAAACCAGTCGCCCAAGGTACGAACTTTGCGCCAGGGAACGAAGATCGGTTTCTGGCCGCACTGCGGGCACCGCAGCCGAGCGGCGTTACCGAACATTCGCAAAAAACGCTCAGTCGAATAGCGTCGCTCAGTACGGTAAGGGAAAGACATGAGGAGTTTTGATGCTTCGTAACTCTGTTGGTGCGAGCCCCGGTCAATTGACGCCAGCACTGACATTAACACTCAAAATAACCTAAGCCACATCCTCGGATCGTCGAGTGGAAATGGTTCCGGTTTTCGCGTTCCTGGTTCCGGGTTTCGGGAAGCACTCGGGCGCTGGGTCCTGACACCCGCCGGCGGTGACGGAGCACCGCCCTCCAAG
>JBPYFC010000154.1:0-9774 GCA_051984705.1 Chthoniobacterales bacterium
AATAGTCGCCGCGAAAAGTGGTTGGGATATAATACAAAAGGAGCGTGGTGATGGCGCAGCCGATTCCTCCGACGTAAGCGACCGTGAGCCGCCAGCCGAGCTTGTCGCCCAGCATCCCCATCAACAGATTCCAGATGATACTTATACTCGAAAACAATGACTCGAGGGGGCGGGCGCGTGCCTTTTGAAACTTAAAAAGACCTGTGCCTTCGGAAACTCCGATTAGGGAAATTACTCCACCTAGTACGACAAATCCCAGGGAGGCCCACAGAGTGCTATACTGGCCAATCAGGGGAATGGCAAAGCTGGCGATCATCGAACCCAGGGTCGGCAGGCCAGCCGTGAATGCGAACCAGAACCATCCGACAGCCGATCCGAGCCGTCTAGGAGGCGTGACTCCGACAACCCAGACAAGAAAGCCGTAGGCGAACAGCGGGTAGGCGAAGCCGCGTAATGCATAGGTGGCAAGCATCATTGGATAGCTGCCCATGCCAATTCCGAACATGAGAAAGAGCGCTTCGAGAACCGTCCAGAGGAAAAGCCCTGCCGCCATCCCTAGACGTGGCCCCCAGGCATCGCAGATAACCCCGGTGTAGCGCGACGCGATCGTCGCAGTCATTCCGTAAATCGTGAACATCAGGGCGACCTCTCCCTGCGAGATTCCGCGTCCGAGAAGAAGCGGCGCCAAGAAGCCCGCCTCCACCCCGTCGCCGATCATGAAAAGCAGTAACCCGGTATAGCCTAAGGCCAGAGGTCGGCGGAGGCGCAAACGGTCCCAGAGAGAGACTGGCGGAACCGGACCGAAAGAGGCCTCAAACGCGGCGGCCATTGCTTATATATTAGTTCGGCAACTACGGTGCTGTAAATCGGGAGTCTCCGAGGAGATTTACCACCCTTTGGAGGGGCTTACACGCCAGAACAACGGCATTAACAAAAAAGAGGTCTCTCCGAAGGAGAGAAGAGAGCGCCAAACAACAAAATTATCTGTTAAAGGAGATCACGCCGAGACGCAAGAAGAGGGATCTCACGCAAAGACGCCAAGACGCAAAGGTTTTGAAGCCTAAAAACTGATGAGCTCCGGGCTAAAATCCCTCGCTCCTAAAGCAGCTTAAAACCGGGCACAGATGGTGACCTTTTAATGGCTTGTTCTAGGTTAGCGTTCGCATATCCTGGACCTCCCAATCGGTCTGCATGAAATACCAAATTAATGGCGTCGGATTGAATGTTCATGACCAGGGCGATGGGGAGCCGGTTCTGGTTTTTCTTCATTATTGGGGAGGTTCATCCCGTACGTGGATAGAGGTCATTAAACGCCTGGAGACCAATTTTCGTTGCCTGGCTTATGATCATCGTGGCTGGGGCGATTCTGATAAACCAACCAGCGGCTATCGCATGGCAGATCTTGCGGATGATGCTGAGGCATTAATCGAAACGTTCCAGCTGCAGCGTTATGTTCTGGTTGGACACTCGATGGGAGGGAAGGTCGCTCAGTTAGTAGCGTCACGGCGTCCGGCAGGTCTGGCTGGGTTATTGTTGGTCGCGCCGTCGCCACCTGTTCCAATGGCTGTTCCTTTGGAACAACGGATGCAAATGATCGAAGCATATGACGCACGGCAAAGCGTGGAGTTCTTAATTGAGCACGTGCTAACAGCGATCCAAGTTTCCGAGGAGCATCGTGAAATGATCATTCAAGACACCTTAAGAGGAGCTCCGCAGGCTAAGAGGGCCTGGCCTGAAGCCGGTATGATCGAGGATATCTCTCAATTTGTCGGCAACATTACTGTTCCAACTCTAGTTCTTGCCGGCGAGAAGGATCAGGTAGAACGAGTCGAGATCCTTCAACGAGAGTTGGTGCCGCGGATCCCTGGCGCTCAAATGAGAGTTATTTCCAGGACCGGCCATTTGTCGCCGCTCGAGGTACCGGACGAAATCGCCGGCGGTATTTGGAAGTTCCTGGGGTCTTTGCCAGGTTGACGGGCTCAATTAGTCGCGAATAGGCTGCCAAATATGTGGCTTTTCACCCGCGGAGGGCTCGTGCCGCTTCTATGGATCGCGTGGTTGATCTATTGGCGAGCGTCGGCGGCGGATGTAAAGCCGGCCGTGCGCCACGAGTCGAAGTGGTCGCGCACGAGCTACGTGGCCCCCCTCCTGATCGCGTCGATTCTGCTCTTCATTCGCCCGATCGCCGGAGGCGGACTTCTCTTTTCGCGTTTTCTGCCGCAAGGAATTGATGGGTACTGCCTGGGAGTGTTGTTAGTCGCCGCAGGTCTAGGTTTCAGCGTCTGGGCTCGCCAACATCTTGGTCGCAACTGGAGCGGAACGGTTGAGGT
Organism: Chthoniobacterales bacterium; assembly: GCA_051984705.1. Classification (GTDB taxonomy): domain Bacteria; phylum Verrucomicrobiota; class Verrucomicrobiia; order Chthoniobacterales; family JAFAMB01; genus JBKPBY01. Next base: position 2,331 of record JBPYFC010000154.1, read on the forward strand.
AAAGCAGGATCACCAGTTGATTTGTACTGGGCCGTACCGGTTCGTGCGCCACCCGATTTACACCGGCATATTGATCGCGTTTTTGGGTACCGCGATCGTAGTCGGCCAATGGCGCGGGATATTGGCCGTGTTGATCGCTTTTGGATCCTTCTGGCGCAAGCTTACGCTTGAAGAACGTTTCATGCGTGAGACGTTCGGTTCAGCGTACGAGGAGTATCGAGCCCGAACAGCGGCGCTGATTCCTTATCTCTTTTGAAGTGGTTCCGGGTTCCGTCTTCCGAGTTCCGGGTTCCGGGTTTCTTGTTCCGAGTTCCGCGCTCCCGGCGCTCTCGGCGATGCCGGCGATGTCGGCGATGCCGGCGTTACCAACGTTGGTATCACGCTTGTAACTGCAGTAGTTCGGGATTAATATTTTAATATGGTCGAGCTGTTGGCCATCTTTGGCTTTCTTGGCTGGCTATTCTTTGCACTCTGGGAATGGCTTCGAAGCGTTCCGGCATTCCCGGCAATCCTGGTCGGTCTGGCGCTTGTGCCGACGCTGAGCACGCTCGATTATCATTTGCTGAGCCGTCAATATGGACTCCAAGGCCTGTTTGCTGGACGAGATCCAATTCCTCCGGAGCGCTTTTATTGGACTATTCAGCGACCGCGAATGTTGCGGATTATTCTTGTTCAATTTGTGCTGGCCGCGGCGGCGTGGACAAATGCAGCGATTCTTCCCGCCTCGATGGATATCAGCAGACTCTCGTTGATTGGTTGGCTAAATGCTCTTGCCGGTATATTGACGGCGGCACGTTTTATCAGTTCTACCGCGCTCTTCTTCAAAGCTTCGCAGTGGTTTGATGCGATGACTCCCTCGGTTATCGGCCTGTTCAGGCACGCGATGTACCGCCTCTCCGATAACTACGAATACCTCGGCCAACGCCAGCGGCGTTCGGAGAAAGAGGAAGTGTATTGATAGAGGAGACAGGAGACAGAATACAGGAGACAGGAGGATGCCAGGCTTCGTGTTCCGTCTCCTGTCTCCTGTATTCTGTCTCCTGTCTCCTCTGTCAATGTTTCGCCAGAAAAGCGCTCATTTCCTTTTTGGTGCCGTGGAAGGAGACCAGAAAACAGGTGTCTTTCATTCCGGTGACGCCGCCGACCCAGCTGTCGCCTTCGACAATTTCCCATTTTCCGCTTTTGACTTTGATGCCCAGGTCATCCGACGGAAACAGGTAAAAAAGCATCCGCTTATCGCCAACAGCCATGACTTGAGCAACGGTCGCTCCATTGAATTTGAAGACTCGGCAGCCAATAGTCCTGATGTTCGCGAATTGTTTCGGAACTGCATAATGCTCAAGGCCATGCTTCAGGAAGAACCAATCCTCCAACTCGCCCGCCGTCGCGTCGACCGGCTCAAATTCGTCGCCGGTCAGATTGGTTGCTGAATCGAGCAGATCGACAATTCGGTCTGCGCCATCGAAGCTGCTTATTCGATCGACGATCACAAAAACGAGCATGCAGATAGTGAGGAACAGCCCGATTCCCACAGCCAGAAGAATCGTTCGAGGGCGGGCGTGTTTTGGCCGCTCTTCGTCTTCGGTTTCAGCGGAACGGGTCTCGGTGGCGCTGACTTGTCCGCCCTTTTCGGGCATCGATTGCGTCTGATCTTGCGTTGGCTCGTCTGGCATGCTCGGTTCAGGCGATCGGTTCTGCCATCTTGGCGGACGAAGGCTGCTGACTCCATAAAACTATCTTGGGACGCTTCGCGGCTCAAGAGGGATTCAAGCGATGTGAGTGCGAGTTTATCCTTGCTCACATCTGCGCTCACATTCGCACCCACACTCACACTCCATAGATTAAAACCCCGGACAGGCGCGATTGTTCCGCGGGATCTGGGTTGAACTGGTCGTTTGAGCGTGTCACCTTGCGGCTGCTTGAGTGCAGTAAAGACTATTCTGTTTGTATGCACGGGGAACATCTGTCGCAGCCCGATGGCGGAGGGGCTGCTCCGGCAATTGGTGGCGCACCGCCCCGATGTTCGAATTAAGTCCGCCGGATTAAGTGCTTTTCCAGGCCAACCCCCGAGCACCTACGCAGTCCAGGCATTGGCGGCTGCCGGCGCTGATATATCCGGGTTACGTAGCCAGCAGCTGACAACCAATCTGGTGCGCGAAGCATCCTGTATCTTTGTCATGACTCGGAACCATCTCGAGTCAGTACAATACTTGTTTCCGGAAGCGGCCGAAAAGCTATTCCTGCTGCGAGAATTCGAATTAGGCGCCTCATCGCTGGATGTTACGGACCCAATTGGCATGGGACCGGATGCATACGAAATCACGAGCGAGATCATTCAACGCGCGTTACCCGGGATCCTTAAGTTCATCGACAGCGGGATGTTAGACACAATGAGCGAGATGAAATCTGCCAGTGATAGCTTGGAAAATGTGGATCCAGAAATTTTTGAGGCGATCCAGAGAGAACGCGACCGACAGTTTGAAAACATTGAATTGATCGCTTCAGAGAACTTTACCAGCAGAGCGGTCATGGAGGCGCAGGGATCGGTTCTGACGAACAAGTATGCTGAAGGTTATCCGGGTCGCCGCTGGTATGGTGGGTGTGAAAATGTTGACGTGGTCGAGCAGCTAGCGATCGACCGATGCAAACGACTTTTTGGCGCCGAACATGTCAATGTGCAAGCTCACAGCGGCAGCCAGGCAAACATGGCTGTCTATTTCGCTGTGCTGCAACCTGGCGATCCGATCCTGACGATGGACCTGTCGCATGGAGGACATCTGACCCACGGCAACAAAGCAAACTTTTCAGGCCGGTTCTATCAGGTGACCCACTACGGGGTAGACCGTGAAACTGAGCAAATCGATTACGAACAACTTGCTCGAATCGCGCAGGAGCATCGGCCGAAAATGATTACTGCTGGGGCGTCGGCCTATCCGCGGGTGATCGATTTTAAGAAGATGCGCGAGATCGCCGATCTTGTAGGGGCGTATCTATTTGTTGATATCGCGCACATTGCAGGATTGGTCGCTGCAGGCATTCATCCGACACCGGTTGGTATAGCCGATTTTGTGACGACTACGACGCACAAGAGCTTACGCGGCCCGCGTGGAGGTGTAGTCATGTGTAAGCCTGAGCACGCAAAATCGATCGATGGTCTAATGTTCCCCGGTGTTCAAGGCGGTCCTCTGATGCATGTCATCGCGGCAAAAGCGGTCTGTTTCCATGAAGCGCTGCAGCCTGGGTTTCGCGATTATCAACGGCAGATTGCTTTGAATGCGAAGGCATTGGCGGCGAGCCTGACGACCAAAGGGTATCGCCTGGTTTCTGGCGGAACCGATAATCACCTCATGCTGGTTGATCTGCGGCCAAAAGGCATGAATGGGAAACAGGCGCAGGAGATACTCGATCAAGCCGCGATCACAGTGAACAAGAATACCATTCCGTTTGATACCGAATCGGTCTTCAAGGGTGGAGGGATCAGGATTGGAACTCCGGCGGTAACGACCCGCCTGATGAAAGAGGAAGCGATGATGGAGATTGGCGACTTGTTGGATCATGCCCTTCGCTCGAAAGGGGATCCGGCGGTGCTTTCTAATATTCGCGCGGAGGTGAAACGGTTCACATCGCATTATCCGCTGCCGGGGTAAGGCGAGTGTTGGTGTTAGTGCTAGTGCCAGTTGCTTGTCGCAACGCGACCTCCGAGTCGGAAACGGAGCGCGACCCTGCAGCGCGCGCATGCCAAACGGTCGACGGAAGACGGTCAACATCGGCCCTGAAGGGGCCGATTATCGGTCGTAGAGCGCGGCTAGCTCACTTAGATACGGCGCTGTCTTGGATCGAAGGATCTCCATCTGGTCTGCGGTCAATCGCCAGCGCCAGTTGCCTGACGCGGTGCCGGGGATGTTCATTCTCGCTTCGCTGCCCAGCCCTAAAAGATCTTGTGCAGGCACAACAAAGAGCCTGGAGGCGGACCCGTATCCGGCGCGGATGAGGTCCCATGCGATGTCTTCATCCGTTACGCGGAAGTAACGGCGTGCGAAATCTTTTGTGGATTCGGGCTGCTGACGATACCAACCGAGGATGGTGTCGTTGTCATGGGTTCCTGGATACAGGACTGAATTCGGCACCGTATTGTGCGGGAGATAATCTTTTGCGCCTTCAAGGCCGAACTGGAGCACTTTCATCCCGGGCGCACCCGTTGCGTCCACCAGCTCGCGCACTGAATCGGTGATGATACCCAGATCTTCAGCCACGAATTTGGCGTCCGGAAACTGAGCGTGAATTGCCTTGAAAAGATCAAGGCCAGGACCGGCTATCCACTCGTACTCGCGCGCGTTCACTGCGTCGGCTGGAATCCGGCAATAGGCATCGAACCCGCGAAAATGGTCGATTCGCACGACATCATACAGCTCGAAGCTGCCGCTAATTCTTGAGAGCCACCAGGCGTACCGCGAGCTCTTATGTTTTTTCCAGTCGTATAGCGGATTGCCCCAGAGCTGGCCATCCGCCGCGAAATAATCAGGTGGCACCCCGGCAACACCGGTAGGGCGAAGGTTTTCGTCCATTTGAAACAATACCGGATGGGTCCAGACATCTGCGCTGTCCATGGCAACGAAAATCGGGATATCGCCAATGATGGAGACACCATTCGAATTTGCGTACTCCTTGAGCCGGAGCCACTGGTTGAAAAACTGGAACTGATACCAGGCCTGGGCGTTCGCCTCCTCGACAAGGTCATCGTTTTTGATGAGCTGTTTCGCATTTTCGTGACGCCGGTATTCCTCCGGCCAGAGTTGCCAGGATCGGCCGCCAAACTCGGTTTTGAGAGCAATGAAGTGGCCGTACGGCTCCAGCCATTTCTTATGCGATTTCTTGAAGCTCACGAACCTGTCGTGCTCTTCCGTTGAAGCTTGTCGGGAAAACGCCTGATAGGCTTTGTTGAGCACCTTCCAGCGCAACTCCCATTGGCCTCCGTAATCGACATATTCGTGTGGTAGAGCGCGGAGCGGGTCAAGGTCGTGGCTCTCAAGGAAACCCCGTTCGAGCAAGGTCTCGAGATCAATAAGATAGGGATTACCGGCAAACGCGGAGAAACATTGATAGGGTGAATCGCCAAATCCGGTCGGACCCAACGGGCAGACTTGCCAATACTTCAAGCCTGCGGTAACCAGAAAATCGATGAACCTTCGCGCTTCGATGCCGAGCGTACCGATTCCGGTGGATCCCGGGAGCGAAGTTGGATGCAAGAGAACCCCGGCTGCGCGTGTCTTGAGCCAGGGGAAAAGCGAATCTGCCATTTTTGAGTGCGAGTGTAAGTGCGAATGTGAGTTGGAAAATCTTTTTGCCGTTCAGGAATCTGAACTGCACTATCAGTCCGTGGCAACGCGCCAGGCAGGCCGGCGTGTTTGTTAACTCACACTCACACCCACACTCACACTCTATCTAATCAAATTTCAAAGTATCGAGCAGGAATTTCTCGTACTGATCCCGATGGGCGGCCGTCCATTCTTTCAGCGCTTGTTCCCAGGTCAGTTTGCGACCTTTTTCGCCTTCGATCCATTTATACTTCCGGATCTCTTCTTTAATGAGGTAAGTGATCCGATAAAACGGATCGGATAACATCATAGGCGGCACTTGGACATAGTTCTCGCTTTCGAGGATTTGGCGCATGGGATTTGTCTCCTATCGAACGACGTTTTCGCTTTCAACATCGAACAAGGCGGCCTTGTCCAGGTTGAGTTGTACTGTCAGTTCTTGGCCGAGGTGGAACAGGTGTTCGCCATGGATCCGCGCGATGAGGCTGGCAGTGCCGGCTTTCAAATAGACGAGCGACTCCGATCCCATCGGTTCAGAGATTTCAACCGAGGATGTAATCGGGACATAGGTTCCGTCTGTGGCTTGATTGGTAATATGCTCAGGCCTGATTCCGAAGATGACGTTCTTATTTGCGCACTTGGAAGCGGCAGGCTGGACTGCACCTTTCAGCGGAACGGTGATCGCGCCTTTTTCTTTCTCTCCGTTTTCGATAAATGTAAGACCGCCGTCGCGCTGCTCGATTTTGCCTTTCAGCAGATTCATCGGAGGACTGCCGATAAATCCAGCAACGAACAGGTTGTCCGGTTGGCGATACAGGGTCAGCGGATCGGCCACTTGCATGATAATGCCGTCGCGCATGACGCAGATTCTGTCGCCCATGGTCATCGCTTCAACCTGGTCATGCGTCACGTAAATCATCGTTGAACCCAGCTGCGCGTGCAGCTTGGAGATTTCCGAACGCATCTGAACGCGCATCTTGGCGTCCAGGTTCGATAGCGGTTCATCGAACAGAAACACTGTCGGGTGTCGCACGATCGCGCGTCCGAGGGCAACACGCTGGCGCTGTCCACCGGAGAGCGCTTGCGGTTTGCGTTCCAACATCTTGTCGAGGCCAAGCGCCTTAGCGGTTCGGTCGACTGTCTCTTGGATATAATCTTTCTTTTGTTTCGCGAGCTGCAACCCGAACGCCATGTTGTTGAAAATCGTCATGTGTGGGTACAGCGCATAGTTCTGGAATACCATGGCGATGCCACGGTCTTTCGGTTCGAGGTCGTTTACCACTCGCTCGCCAATCGAGATGGTTCCACTGGTGACTTTCTCGAGCCCTGCGACCATGCGGAGAGTCGTTGATTTTCCGCAGCCAGAGGGACCGACTAGCACCATGAACTCGCCATCGTCGATATGTAGGTTGATGTTCTTGACCGCTGTAAATGTCGGGCGTCCCCGATCGTCCACATAGGTCTTCACCAAATTCTTGATTTCAACGGCACCTTCGCTCATTTCAGTGTGTGTTCTGGGGTTTATTCTTTAACGCCGCCGGAGACTAGACCTCCGATGACAAACTTCTGGCACAACAGAAATATTACAGTAATTGGGACGCCACTCAAGACCGCTAATGCAGCAAATCGTCCCCAAAGCTTTTCTTGTTCTCCCAGGAAAGAATACGCTCCTACCGCCAGGGTATAAGTATCCGTATTGGTCAGTACGACAGAAGCGATGGGGTACTCTGTCATGAAGAAGATAAAGGATAGAATGAACACAACTGCGAAAATGGGCAAGCTCATAGGAAGCAAGACCCGCAGGAAAGCCTGAAAATGAGAGGCCCCATCCATTCGAGCCGACTCCTCCATAGAGGCGGGAATCGTGTCGAAATAGCCCTTAATCATCCAGATATTGGTCGAGATACCCCCGAGATAAACAAGGACCAGGCCCGGGTGCGTATTCAGGCCGATCCAGTGCGCCGTCTGGCCGAGCTCGTCTAAGATAGTGTGGTAGGCGACCAGCATCAGGACGGCCGGAAACATCTGTAGAATTAAAAGTCCAGTTAAGAGTCGTCTTCGGAACTTGAATCGTATCCGGGAAAAAGCATACGCGGCGGTGCCGGAGAGCAGGATAATCCCAATCGTTG
>JBPYFC010000155.1:0-5561 GCA_051984705.1 Chthoniobacterales bacterium
TGGCAACCTTGTAGTCAACCGGGTTCAAGCTGGTTGCGTACACCCGGACCAAGGCTTCTTCTCTTCCAGGAACTGGAATGTCGGCCTCACCAATCCGCAGGCTGGAAGGTGGACCCGGTTTATCAAGAAGGACTGCTTTCATATTAATAAACGTTCATAGCTCTATCGGTTCGTTCTCGTGGTCGGTTTCTACTTCGAGATGGCAAAACCCTTTTTACGCCGTCGTGTTGCCCGTGACTTTTCCGAAGGCGAAGCCGTTTCTCTCGGCCAGGCCCGCAGTGCTAGATCAGCAACTTTTTCCAGCTGCTGGCGCGTCGCTCCGCTTGTGGCTTGCACTGACATTCCCTGAATGACAGCGATAAAATAGTGGGCCAGTTCGGCCGGATCAGCGCTCCGTGGTATTTCACCCTCGGCTTGTGCCTGTTCCAGGCGCTTGAGTAAATCATTGCCGGCCGTCAGACGGCGAGACGCAAGTTCTCGTCGGATCGTTTCGTTTTGTGGACTGCAGGTCAGCGCGCCATGCACCGTCAAACAGCCTCGCGGATTCTTTGGATTTGTTTGCAGGTCGGCGTTCGCATAAAGGAGCCGCTTTACCGCCGCATAAGCGGTCGGCTCGCTCAGTGCTTGGCTGACTCGCGACGAAGGCCCCTCGGCGTAACGATCAAGGACTTTGCGAAACAGTTCTTCCTTGTTTCCGAAGGCTGCGTAGAGGCTCGGGCGGTTAATTCCCATCGCTTTCGTCAAATCGGATAATGACGTTCCCTCGTATCCCTGGCGCCAGAATACCTGGAGCGCACGATCGAGTGCGCGATCGATATCGAAGGCGCGGGGTCGTCCCCGAGCTTCTTCCCTCCGCGCTTCTCGTATTCCGCGCTCCAGGGCAGCAGATCTCTGGTCTACCCGGCCCAACCGTTTCATACTGATCGGTAAATAAATCCATTGATCGGTATTTGTCGACCACCTTATATATGTACTGACCGATACATAAATCATGAGCACGCACTCCAAAAAACTCGACGGAAAAATCGCCCTCATCACCGGGGGTAGCACTGGGATCGGCCTCGCTACCGCGCAACACTTCGTTGCCGAGGGCGCTTACGTATTTATTACCGGGCGCCGAAAAGCAGAGCTCAACGCGGCCGCGAAGCAAATCGGCAGCAACGTCACAGCGGTTCACGGAGACGCCGCAAATCCGAGCGACCTTGATCGATTCTTCGCGATTATCAAAGAGGAGAAGGGCCGTCTCGACATTCTCTTTGCCAACGCTGGTGGAGCACAATTCACTACGTTTGGCTCAGTGACCGAGGAAGAATACGATCGAACTTTCGACATCAACGTTAAAGGTCTGTTCTTCACCGTTCAAAAGGCTTTACCGCTTTTGACCGATGGCGCATCCGTCGAAGGGATTCGAAAAATTCAGCGTGTACAACGCAACCCCGGTCCAATTGAAACGCCGGCAATGGAAGGTCGGGTTGGCCAACCAGACGAAATCGCTAGGGTAGCCGTATTCCTGGCTTCAGACGATAGTAACTACGTCGCCGGGATCGAGCTATTCGCCGATGGCGGCATGATCCAGGTCTGACCGTCGTTTTCAATTGGAACGTACACCGGTCGCCGATGGTTTCTCAATAGTCAGACCTATGCGCTCCCATCCGTCAGCGGAGGCGCCGAATGCCATCAGAAAGGCTGCCACTCCGCTAATAAATGCAGGGATGGTGTATCGGTCTGTGTAATACACGAGGCAACAGCTAACAAGATGAATCGAGGCTCCGGTAAGGAGCAGACAGAGAGAAGCGATTGCGGTGCGCCACTTGCCGAGAAACCAGGCAAACAAGCTAGAAACTCCGGCGAGGCAATAGATCCACGCATTAACGAGCCACCGCTGGAGCCGAAAATAGCCGTTTTGCGCAGCTCTATCTTCGAGCGCCGTTGCTGTCGGCAGATCGAGATTTGGAATACTATTTAGCGGTTGCCAAACCTCCGGTCTTGCGTCCCGGTGTAAAGCTCCGATCCGGATCGATTTAAATGCGGCTCTTGAGATCGCAAAGTTACCGGCCCGATAAAACCCTTTCTTAAAATCGTTCCAGATCATCTTTCGCAATTGCGGATGCAGGCTGGACAAGTATGCAAGTCCGGATTCGAGTACAGCCTCGTCTTCAGCAGCCGCCATTTTTGCTGCGGACATGCCGCTGGCCCGCATCTCATCGGCCAAAGCTTGCCCCATGCCGGTATAGTAGTTACCGACGCGTTCTTGAAGCGCGATTGCCCGCTTTGCCCAATGATTCTTTTCGCGCTGCTGAAGTTGGCTTGCCAGCCTATCTCGTTCCGCGGCAGGCAACTCCGCGAGGAACTTTCCCACTCTTTCGCTCAGGGTTCGCCCCAGGGCCGATCGATACTCTTGAGAGGTGAATTTGATCAGTACGCTTTGCACGGTTCTCATAGTGCCAGCCACAAATAAAGGAATGGAGCATGCCACCAGGAATGAAGTGGCAACAAGAAATAAACGCCCGCGACGCCGGTAAAGCTCAATGGTAGTAAAAATAAATAATGAAGCAACCAGCCATCCAGAAAATAGGATATCGATTTGCCGCGTTAAGGAAGCCAGCAGCAACGCCACAGAATATCCGATCCAAGCCGCGAGACCTTCGCCCCTAAGGATGCGCAGTCCGAAACCGCATAACAGAAGGATCATGACCTGGCTTAATGAATCTGTTCCGCCGGAATGTGCTTCGGCATAAAGTCCAGAGCATGTGACCAGAAACAACGTAACTAGCCCGCGACCAAAGGTTCCTTGAACAACGGACTTCACAAGAAAGGTCAGAGATCCGATGAGTCCAACGTGTTGACCGAGAATCAGCAGCCATACCCCGGTGAGGGATGGCCTTTGGGCGCCCCAGAGATCAAATGGAGGAAAGTTTTTCCCCGCGACAAGCGCGTCGAAGCAGTTTCCGAACCAAAACGGAATTCGCCCGGCGAAACAATACAACGGAGCAAAGTGAAGAATATTGGCCTCGCCTGCGGGAGCGATCAGTTGTGTGATTGCATCTTGCCCCTTCCAGAGAGGAGTGAAATTCAAACAGAAATAAACTGATGGCAAAGCCAGAAAGATGATCGGATGGCGGCCGACTAAATTGCTGGAGCGTACTACGCCAGACTTAAGTATGGCTGGAGTTCCCGCGAGGCCCTGGTACGTAATGAGGCAAAAAATTCCGAGGAAAATCCATATGATCTCTACACACCGTCCGACCGATTGGGGGAGCACTACCGGGTAGTGTAGAAAATAGTTTCGTCCGTTCGTCCTCGGGTCAGAGTTGTCCGACGCCGAAAAAACGAGGTTCGAGCCGTTCAGAATCGTAAAGATCCCACGCCCAACCTCACTCACGCTGATTTGCCTGGGCGAGAAGCGTGCGATTGCCTGCGTGTCTTCTGATAAGTAGATCCGGTTGAGGCTCATCCTGTTCAGGGCAACCGCGCGATTCAATTTGGTTTCGTACGCAAAACCGCTCTCCGGTTGCACATCGTCTACCGTAATTTTTACCGGGTTCACCATCCAGGTGCCGGTGAAGGCGTTCCATTTCTCAGCGCAAAGAATGATAGTGAAACAAATCCATGCAGCCCAGGCGCTGCTGCGGATTATTAACATTTGGGAGCTTAGTATCCTCTCTCAAAGCAAATGCAAGGCCCTTCAAAGGAGAGCCCTGTTATGCTACTGGTTGATTGCCAACCGTTCTCCCAACGTTCGTTTCTTGTGAACCAAAAAAGTCCGCTGATCATACCGCCTCCGATACTGGCGCTGATACTAATCCTGGCTGCATGGTTATTGACTTGGCTCTTACCAGTGCCGCCGATCGTGTTTCCTCTTCATAAACAAATCGGCCTGCTACTTTTGCTCGTTGGATTTTCGATCGGCTTTTCGGCTTGGTGGATATTTGTACGACGCAAAACGCCGCTCCGTCCCGGCCAGCCGCCTCGTACGTTTGTTGACAGCGGTCCTTACCGTTTCACGCGCAATCCCATGTATTTGGGGACCGTGATAGTTCTGTTCGGCCTATTTTTCGTAGCGCGGTCCTGGTACTTTCTGATTCCACCCGTCTTTTTCTTCGTGCTCATTAACTCCATCCTCATCCCATTCGAAGAAGAACTGATGCACCAGACGTTCGGCGAGCCCTACGATGGCTATCGCCGCAAAGTTCGGCGCTGGATCTAGAATCTACTCACGGGTGGAAGAACGCCGTCAGCGCCGTCATCGTCGACACCGCCGTCAGCGCCGCACATCAGCGGATGCCATCGCCTTCGGTCAGGACGAACCGAGACGCGACATCCGCTGAATCGGCGGGTGAAGCCAGGCAATCAAATGCGCGGCGATTGACCCGGCCCTTGACCTTAACGGCAGCAACATGGCTGGTGTGTTCGAGAGCGCCTTACTCAGGCGCTTCCGCGCCACCGTTAGGGACAATGTGAAATAAGCAGTCACTGTGCCAACTCCTAAGGGCAGTGATTCCTGGGAGTGCGGACAGCCCAGGCGTCAGTATGGAGTGCGAACGTCCCAATACCGATTACGCTCGTTCCCAAGATCGGGAATTTGCTGATAATTCTAGGAAGGCCCGAGCGCTAGCCTAAGTAATCTCAGTTCCCGGCGATGGCGGCGATGACGGCGGTCGTTTCCCATGCTAGGGTCGCGCGATGGCTGACAGAGTTCAGAAAAATTCCGATTTTGTCTTTCGTCAGAAATCTCCGCCAAACGGCGGTCCGCCTCTACCTAAACTGGTTGAGCAATTCATAACGCCCGAAGCCGATTTTTTCTTGCGTACGCACGCGAGTATTCCGCTCCTCGACTCTGCAACATTCCGAATAACCGTGTGCGGCTTGGGGGGACGGTCCGATCAATTCTCGCTGGGGCGCCTTGCTGAGTTACTCCCTAAGGAAGAAATCACCGCAACTCTACAATGTGCCGGGAACCGGCGCTCGAGCGCGGTTGCAGTAAAACCGGTGCCGGGTGAGGTGGAGTGGGGGAGCGAGGCGATCAGTAACGCAATTTGGACAGGGTACTCGTTGGCTGATCTGCTGCGTTTCGTGGGTTATGAAAATTCCGTCAAACACGTCGAGTTTATCGGAGCAGATAGTTGTCAAAAGGAAGGTAAACGGACATTCTTTGGCGGTTCAATTCCGCTGGAGCGCACGCTCGCGGGGGACGTGTTACTTGCCTTGGAGATGAACCATGAGCCGCTGACTCCGCAACACGGCGCTCCACTTCGAGTGGTGGTGCCCGGCTACATTGGAGCGCGAAGTGTCAAATGGCTCCAGAGAATTAATCTGCTGACCAGGCCGTCGGAAAACATGTTCCACGCGCACGCTTATCGCTTATTTCCGCCGGAGGTCTCCTCCGGAAGCGCTGATTGGGATCACGCGCTCGAGCTTGGCGAACTGTCGGTAAACTCCTGTATCTGTTGCATTGAAGAAGTCTCGAACGGACTTCTGGTGAAAGGCTACGCAACTGCCGGCGGAAACCGGCGAGTAGTCAGAGTAGACGTCGGTTATCGAGAGCCTCAGAAGTGGATCGA
>JBPYFC010000156.1:0-5670 GCA_051984705.1 Chthoniobacterales bacterium
CCCGGCCACCCAATAATTCGTGCGCTCAATTTTGACGGCGGTTCTTCGACGGCGCTCTACGTGCCGCTTCAAAACAGAGAGCTGATTTCCGAAGAACGCCAGATCGTTGGTAACTATCTGGTGCTCCGTGCTGTTGAAGGGTCATAAATTTTGATTGATTCCGCCTCAACCCTCACCCAATTTCCCCGGGCCCTCTAAATAACATGAATCGTGAAATCGCTATTTGCTTCTGTCTTCTCTTAACAGTCTTGCGCATGTCTGCGTATGCGCTGGACCCTCAAAAGCAGGCGATCATCGATCGGTATCAGGCGCCTTTTGCCGATTACTTGAAAGCGATCGAGAGGCTTGGAACCGAGCTGGAAGCGGTCAAAGGCGAAGGCGATGTCGTCAAAGCAGCCGATAAATTCTGCGACGAAGCAAATAAATTCGTCGACGCTTTTAACGCGAATCGGGATGCATTCAAGAACTCCGATCTCGTAAAATCGATGGACGAGGATCCGGAAGCGAAGAAGGCAGTCCAGGATTACATGGACAACCTCAAACAAAAGCTTCAAGAAGCACAGCCAACATTCGATAGCCTGATCAAGAACATCGAGAAGTACAAAAACTCGTCCCAGATCGATCGGGTGCGGAATCGAATCTCGGCAACGTTCCAGCGAATCCAGTTGCTTTATATGTAGGGTTGGGTTCCGGGTTTTCGGTTTTTGAGGTCCGGTTGCCAACCTCGATCGCTCTGATCGCGGTTTACCGCGACTCAGCGCTTTGTTTGGCGACGCCTATCAACTCCCGCCTTTTAGCCTGTTCTTCGTCCGTAAGCACCGGAATGAAGTCCAAATCCTCAGGCGGCTGAGGCAAAGTTACCCAGGATCGGCAGCCGCCGTAGGAACGATGGAACGGGAACTCCCAGGGCCTTGATAATTGGTAAGCGCGGAAAAACGCGAGGTGCAAGCCTTTGTGATCGTCGTACGCAAATCGCTCTTCCAAGACGGACCGCTTCAACACATGCAGTGATTCGAGCCGATCTATTTCGCTAAGGTCCTGAATCCAGGACGTGAACTCCACTTCCAAGAATAGTGACACGATAATCGGATCATCTTGGGGTCGAATATCGCGTTCGACAGGTAAGCGGGTTCGTTCAATCTGCTCATGGAAATAAGTCGGAAAAAGGAAAAAGCGATCGTGCTTAAACCGAAAACCCTCGCGCCCCTCTGCGATCCCACCTTTCCGAAAAAGCACGCTTGTTTCGCCGCGCAAGATTGAATCGCAGACAATAGCCCATTCTTTAAAACCAACAGCAGAGTCCATTGCAATTGATATAAATCAACGTCACTCCGTCGCAACTGGGGAAATCTCACGCAAACCCGGAAGAGGAATCTCACGCAAAGGCGCAAAAGGGATTTCACGCCAAGACGCGGGGAGAAAAACCTCACGCAAAGGCACAAAGATTTTGGACCTGTGTGGCTCGTATGCCAGGGGACCGAGGGCTTGAGAGGTAGATTTTGGCTCCGACGGCTCAGCAGCTACGCAGGCCCAGCTAAAAGTTTCTTTCTGTTTCTGAACCTTTGCGTCTTTGCGCCTTTGCGTGAGATTCCCTCTTCCGGGTTTGCGTGAGGTACGTCTCCGGTGTGCGTGTTTACGTGCGTGCGTTGACAGGTGTTCGTTGCTACATTGCTGGCCGACGCATGGTTCTCAAAATCGATCTCCATTGCCATTCCTTTTTCTCTGGCGACGGAGTCAGTAGCCCGGAAGAACTCATTCAAGAGGCAAAGAAAAGAGGGCTGAACGGCTTCGCCATGACCGATCACAACACGTGCGACGCGATCAAGTATATGCTGGACAAAGGCTTGATGCGCGAAGATGGACTACCGGTAAATAATTTTCTGGTGATTCCAGGGGTAGAAGTCACTACCGCCGAAGGTCACCTACTATGTCTTGGAGCCGTTTTACCGAACCTGAAAGGCCGTCCGGCGATTGAGGTATGCCACTTGGCCCACGAAGCAGGCGGACTGGCCGTTCCACCGCACCCCTACGACCTTTTCCGAGCCGGAATTCGCGAAAACACGCTGAACACTTTGCCGATTGATGCAATCGAGGTCTTTAACGCGGCAACGACACTCAAACGGTACAATCGGATGGCCTATGAATACGCGCATCGCCGCGCTTTACCGATGACCGCAGCGAGTGATGCCCATCATTACGCAGCGATTGGGACCGCGTACACGATCTTCGATACCGAAGATCTTTCTGTGCGGGGAATCCTCAAAGAGATTCCAAAGCTGAATGAGCTCAACCAGAGCTATATGACGATCAAGGACAATATCCGAAAGACCTGGAACAACTGGATGCGTCTGCGAAAACGGAAATCGGTGGAGGACCTGCTTGGCAAGTAGATGAGCGGATAGGACGCACAGGCCTTATGAGACGTATGGGACGATAGGACGGCGGGTCACTTCACTCGCACAGCGTGTGTTTTGTCGAGTTTCAGAACACCACCGGTAGCCCAATCAATCTTCGACTTCGGATCACTCACTTTTTCGCTACGCCATTGTACACTCCCTTGTTCAACGAGCCGGCGGGCCTCGCTCCGGGATTTCGTAATCGAGAACCCGCGTCCGAAAGCGGAAACAACCGCAGAGATAATATCTTCGCCGAGATCTGCACGTCGCACCTCGGGTAAGTCTGCAGCTTCGAGATCTTTTTTGCTGAACCGAACGTTGAACTCGTCCAACGCCTCCTGTGCAGAGTCGCTATCGTGAAACCGCTCGACAATCCAGAACGCGAGCTGTTTCTTAGCTTCCATTGGATGAATTTGTGGAGCTTCTTCGCAAAGGAGGACTTCGTAATATCGGGCCATTAAAGCGTCAGAAATGCTCATTAGCTTTCCGAACATTTCGGATGCCGGCTCGTCGATGCCTACGTAGTTGCCGAGGCTTTTGCTCATTTTTTGGACGCCGTCCAGGCCTTCGAGAATCGGCTGCAAACAAGCGACCTGCTGCGGCTGCCCTTCAGCTTTTTGAAAATCGCGCTCGACCATGATGTTAAAGAGTTGGTCGGTTCCTCCCATCTCGACATCGGCGCGCACCATTACCGAATCCCACCCCTGCATGATCGGGTATTGAAGCTCGTGGAGAGCAATTGGGTGTCCCTCGTCTATCCGCGCCTTGAAGTCTTCGCGTTGAAGCATCTGCTGGATGGTTACTCGGCTGTTAAGCCGGATAATCTCCATGAACGTCATTTTCTTGAACCATTCTCCGTTGAACACGGTCTCAGTTCGTGAGCGGTCCAGGATTTTGAACGCTTGATCCAGGTAGGTCTGAGCATTGGCCATAACCTTTTCATAAGTGAGTATAGGACGGGTGGAGGATCGTCCGCTCGGATCACCTACCATCGAAGTGAAGTCGCCAATGATTAACACTGCGATATGCCCGAGATCCTGAAACTGGCGAAGCTTAAACAGAACGACGGAATGGCCTAAGTGAAGATCTGGAGATGTCGGATCAACCCCAAGTTTGACACGTAAGGGCCTCCCTTCCTGGAGCTTTTTCTTCAATTCGTCTTCGGTGATGATCTGGGTTCCGCCTCGCTTGAGCTTGACTATCGTCTCGTCCAACAAATCCATGAGCGCCACCATGCAAGGGAGCGACCGTGAACGCAACGTCGTTTTGCCCCTGATCGGTAGGGCTGGAGGGGCTAAACGCCCGCCATCGCCTGGCGCGATCCTCAGCAAGCGCGGAGGCGCTTCCTTCGTTGACAACGCGCGTCACTGAATTACTTTCCCGACTCTCAACGCTCCAGGATTATTGACATGAAAAGAACTTACCAACCTTCCAAGCGCACCCGGAAACGGCAGTTCGGGTTTCGTGCCCGGATGAAAACTAAAGGCGGCCAAGCGACCTTGGCGAGACGCCGGCAACGCGGACGCAAGCGCCTGGTGCCGAAGGGCGTTGAGGTCCATTATGTTCGCCATACCGAGGCATAATCCATGGTCCGGCCGGGCCGGATACGTTTCCGATTTCCTAAAGCTGCGCGCTTAAGTCGTGCTTCCGAATTCGCACTCCTCAAAACGGAGGGTAAATCCTGGACCGGAAAGCACCTGATACTGGCAACGCTCGCGCGCGGAGACGAAACAAGAATCGGAATAATCACTGCGCGGCGCCTGGGATCAGCGACTGTTCGTAATAGAGTTCGCAGACGAATTCGCGAGATTTTTCGGCTGAATCGGCCCCGGCTGCGACGTGGGCTGTGGCTGGTAACTGTCGCGCGGTCATCGTCAGTCCGGGCATCCTATGATGACCTGTTGCGAGACTGGTTGCGGTTGGCGGAACGCGCTTCTATTTTTCTTCCCCGTCACCCAGATGCTGAAGATCCTGCTCAAAGTTTATAAATATACGCTCTCGCCTGTCCTGGCATTGCTGACGGGTGGGCCAGGAACTGGTTGCCGATTTACACCAACCTGCTCCGAGTACTTCGTGGAGGCAGTCGAAACGCATGGTTGGATTAACGGGACTTGGCTAGGGATAAAACGGCTCTGCCGTTGTCATCCTTGGGGTGGCTCCGGTTACGACCCGGTTCCTGATAGAAACAAGAGCTATAGAAAGATTTCTTAAAACACAAAAATGGACCGTACAGGCTGGTTTTTCGTAATACTTGCAACAATCGGGCTAGTCATAACGCTCTGGTGGCAACAACAACAAGCGACTGAACTACGCGCTCGCCAACAGCAACAGCAGCTTGCTCAAGCTGCATCTCCGACAGCGACGGCGACGCCTTCAGTCGCAGCAACACCTGTAGCCCCGGCCCAACCGGTCCCCGAACAGCGACCAATGGTTCCGGATCAGGAAGCTACTTTGATGAGCGCGGTTGCTACCTTGCATTTCTCCAACAATCGCGGGGGACTTTCCTCGGTTGAGTTGCTCAAGCACAAAGCTGAAAACGATCAGCCAGTTTTGCTGAACACTCCGACTGCTCCTGCTATCGGTGCAATCACTCAGAGTCCAAACGATTGGAACGATTCCGGGTACCAACTGTCCTCAGATGCAGCCTCCGGCACGGCTACACTGAAACGTTCCACTTCTGAGAACGTTGAAATTACCAAGATATATACCCTGGGTGAAAAAGCGGGACTCCAAGACGAACATCAGACGAAGCTATCGATCACGTTCAAGAATAACGGTAATTCGGAATTCAAAACTCCCGGATATTTCGTAAGCACCGGTGGTGCGCAGCAGATCCACAGTACTGATCGATCAATAAACACTCAGTTCACCTGGTATCGGGAAGGCAAGAGCACCGCCATTGACGTTAACTGGTTCAATCCGAGGAGCTTTCTTTTCTTCCAGACAGGCCCCGGCCAGGATTTCTATGTTCAGTCGGCTGCGAAGATCCTGTGGGCCGCTGTCAGTAACCAATATTTCACGACCATTCTGGCACCGACCAATGACCCCGGCACGCAGGTCTGGGCAACCCGGGTCACTACACCGCCTCACGCCACGGAGCTACCGGTAATCGGCATCCAAGGAGCCTTGGAAGTCCCAGGATTCACCCTGGCGCCTGAAGAAACTAGAACGATCGATTTCTCGATCTACTCCGGACCGAAGGAATATGGCCGGCTTGCTCGCCTGCCAAATGAGCCAACGGACGTGATGAACTTCGGTTTCTTCAAATGGATTA
>JBPYFC010000157.1:0-4554 GCA_051984705.1 Chthoniobacterales bacterium
TGATATCGATTGCTTCAAGGCACCCATCATTGAGCGGTATATCTTGGCGCACCAGAGTGCGGAAAACATACAGCACGACAGCGTAAACAATCGATGAAGGCGCGTTGAAACTGTCTTTTGTTTGCGCCGATGTTCCCTCAAAATCAATCAACACACGGCGTTCTTTCGCATCTACTTCGACCCGGACATGGATCTCAGCCCCTGAATCCATCTTTTGAATGAACCTGCCCGGCCTTAGACGATCGATTACACGTCGTACCAATTCCGCGGCGTTAGCACGCACATGATTCATGTAAGCCCCGACCACTTCCAATCCGAAGTGATCTATTGCTGTGCGGAGTTCTTTCAATCCCTTTTCGTTTGCAGCAATTTGGGCGCGGACGTCACCCAGATTCTGAGCAGGATTTCGAGCCGGAAATCTGGCGTCGAGTAGTAATTGCAGAAATTCGCTTTCACGGAACCGGCCCCTCTCGACTAAAAGGAAATCCGTAATCAGCACACCTTCTTCTTCAATTGTCCGACTATTCGGTGGCATTGATCCCGGACTTATTCCGCCGATATCCGCGTGATGCCCGCGGCTTGCCACCCAAAAGATTGGCTCGTTTTCGGCGCCAAAGAACGGTGTGACTACAGTAATATCGGGAAGATGGGTACCCCCGGCGAAAGGATCGTTCAAGGTATATACATCCCCGGGTTGCACACTCCCTTTTCGACGCGAGATGATGGTTCTAACGGCTTCTCCCATTGATCCTAGGTGGACCGGTACATGTGGCGCATTGGCAACCAGCCGGCCGGTGGCGTCAAACAGCGCACAGGAAAAATCAAGGCGCTCTTTAATATTTACTGAGTAAGCCGAATTCTGCAGAACCGACCCCATCTGTTCTGCAATCGACATGAACAAGTTATTGAACACCTCCAACAAAACTGGATCCACAGTTGTACCGGCAGCAATCCGGCCTGGACGCGGGACCGATCGAGTCAGCATCAGATCAAACCGCGGCGTGATCTCGGCTTTCCAGCCTTGTTCGACAACAGTGGTCGTGGTTCCCTCGATGATGATTGCTGGGCCGGCAATTACTGCTCCCGGAGCCACTTTATCTCGATCGAATACTGGAACGGTTTCCCATGCTCCGGCAAATGCCGCTTCGACTTCGGTAATGGGCACGGGTCGCATGTATTTGTCACCATGCAAAGAGGCCGTCGTTGCCAAACCCAAATAGTCCGCTCTCTGATCGCTGCCGCTAACCACTTCTATCGCAACCGCATCGATCACGAGTTCACGTCTCCCGGATTCCATCGCAAAACCGAACAAAGCTCGATGCGCCTTTTGAAACCTTTCCACGATTTCGTCAATTGACCCTGCTTCAACGGGTAACGGCGTATCGGTCCCGCTATACCGGACATGAAGCCGGCGAAAAACAGTTTCAGCCGTCACTTGTTCGTTGGCGAGTTCGGCGCACGCCTCCGCTTCCAATCGATCCAAAGCCTGTTCAGCTTCCGCTAGCCCGTTTCGATCTAACGGCTTTCCAATCGAGGATTCTCGCAGCGCACGTATCTCGGCCAATCCGATCCCGTAGGCCGATAGAACGCCGGCTAACGGATGAATCAACACCCTCTCGATTCCCAGCGAATCAGCCACATCACAGGCGTGTTGGCCACCGGCACCACCAAATGTGACCAGGGTATAACGAGTGACATCGTATCCTCGAGCCACCGAAATCTTCTTGATCGCGTTCGCCATGTTGTCGACGGCGATCCTGAGGAAACCGATTGCGATCTCTTCGGCTGATTTTTCTCCAACCTCAACTGCCAGATCGCCGAACTTCTGGATCACCAGCTCGCGGTCCAGCGCCAGGTCTCCTTTGGGACCAAAAATCTTGGGAAAAAACTCCCGACGCAGCCGCCCAAGCATCACGTTGCAGTCCGTAACCGTAAGCGGACCGCCTCGGCGGTAACAAGCTGGCCCAGGGTTGGCCCCCGCGCTTTCAGGACCCACGCGAAGCCTGGTACCATCAAAGCGGCAAATCGAGCCACCTCCGGCTGCAACCGTGTGAATGTGCATCATCGGAGCGCAGATTCGAACGCCGGCAACCTCAGTTTCAAACCGGCGCTCGAACTCGCCGGCGAAATGCGTCACATCTGTTGATGTCCCGCCCATGTCAAACCCGATCACGCGGTTGAAACCGGCTAAGGCACCCACCTTTGCTGCCCCGACTATCCCGCCCGCCGGGCCCGAAAGGATCGAGTTTCTACCTTGAAAAAGTGCGGCGTCAGTCAGGCCACCGTTTGACTGCATGAACAGCAGGTGAACACCAGGTAAGGCAACCCGAACCTGTTCTACATAGCGCCGCAACACAGGTGATAAGTACGCATCAACCACAGTGGTATCGCCGCGGCTGACAAGTTTGATGAGCCGGCTGGTCTCGTGACTTGTCGAAACCTGCTTGAATCCGAGTTCGCGCGCGAGTTTTGCAACAGCCTCCTCGTGACGCGGGTAGCGATAGCCGTGCATACAGACGATTGCTACGGAGTCTATTCCGTCGAGACTTTCTAACGTCTGCCGAACCTCCGACAAATCCAGCGGCTGCAGTTCGTCACCTTCAACCGAGATACGGCCGCCGATTTCCAGAACCTCCTTGGGCAACTGTTCCGGCAACCGGATCTCCAAATCAAAAAGACGCGGTCTTTGCTGAGTTCCGATCCGAAGCACATCGGCCAGTCCTCGATTAATGATAAGAGCTACAGGTTCGCCCTTCCGTTCCAAAAGCGCGTTAGTCGCGATCGTTGTTCCCATCTTTACCGATTCAATCTGATCTGCCGGAATCGGTTGATTAGAGGCTAGATTGAACATCCGACGAATTCCTTCTACAGCCGCGTCGAGGTACAGCTCGGGATTGTCGGATAACAATTTGCTGGAAATGATCCGTCCGTCCGGGGCGCGCCCGACCACGTCGGTAAATGTTCCTCCGCGATCGATCCAGAATTGCCAGCGGGACATGGGTGGGAGAGATATAGGAGTCAGGAGCCAGGATACAGGAGCCAGGAGTTAGGAGCTAGGAGTAGGAACAACACGTCACTAGCACCTCCCCTTCGAGGCCAAACTGGTGCTGGGCGACCTGAACCCAGCACCGCCACCTTCTCCTTTAGAGAACCGAGCCCTGCCTCCCTACAAGCGCTCAAATTCCCTCGTGTCCGAAGAATAAAGAGCTCCCTTAAGGTCGCCGTAGTCAGAGCCGATGTTAATCCCTGCGACACCGCCTACATCCAGAGGGCCTGCCGCACGGTGCGTGTGCCCGCACACGACACCGACGAGCTGTTTTCTGAACTGGAGCAGCAGATCGCCCATCGCTCGATTACCGAGATAAGCACGGAAAAACGCATACTCCGACAGCGGATCATGCGGCCGCAAATCGGCAAGCTTGACGATTCCCAGCAGGTCTTCGAATGGCGCGGTGTGCAGAACAGCGAGAATTGGGGAGTCTTTCGCGGCCTGCAATCTTCCACTCAGATCCTTTACCTGCTTCTCCGCCAGCGTCTGAATATCGAGTGCCGGTGGCATGAACTGATTGTCGCGCCATCGAAGAGCGGTCCCCACCCGGGGATGGCCGGCTAGATAATCCTGCAGCGTAACCTGAACACCGGCGTAGGCGAGATCCGGAACAGCGAATCCGAGATCGTAATGCCCGTACCCACCGACAATTGTCACTTCATCCGATACCCAATTTTCGACATCGAGAAGTGTTACATCGAATCGTTTTGCGACGGGAGCCCAGAAATGTTCGACGACTTGTTCGAGCGAACGAAACTGGCTTCGCACGGCGTCATGCAACCAGAAATCGTGGTTACCAAGGCAAACCGCGATCGGGCCGTCTGGAAAGGTAGCGCGGAATTGCTCCAGTGTACGGTCGGCGTGAGCAGCGCTGGAAAGATCGCCGGCGATCACTAGACAGTCGGGCCGGTGATTAACGACCCATTGCCGAAGCCCCTCAAGCGTCTTCTTTTCCGTAGCTTTCAAAAGGTGAGTATCGGCTGTGAGGAGGATTTTCACTGTGTTCCAAGTTTCGACCGCGCTAAAACTCCAGCTTCATTTCGAATTGGTTAAGTGGCTGCTTCTGCCAGCCGAGCTTGTGCAAGAAATCCTTACCCAAACTCTCCGGAACGAGCGCTGGAATTGTTAATGATTGCTCCGCAAAGCGTGCTGCAAGCGAGCCTAGCATTCGTGATCCCCAACCTTGCCGTCGATTCATTCGGCGAACCAGCAGCGCAACGATGGCGATCTTTTCTGAATCCGGGTTAGCAATAATTGCGTACGCCACCTCATTGAGGCGAAAGGCTTGAGCCGGGCGCGTCATCCCAGCCAACGTTTCTGGCATCAGCATCCAAGGCAAATCAGGCTCTCCCTCTTGTGCGATCAGGCGGGCGACCAGGAACGGATCCATTTCAACTAGGGCGCCGCTCGATTTGAGGTTTGGTCTCCAGTCATAGCCAATGAGCCGTCGAATGGGACGGAATCCCACCTTTTTGTAGAGCGCGACTGCAGCCGGATTTTGTTCG
>JBPYFC010000158.1:0-3025 GCA_051984705.1 Chthoniobacterales bacterium
TAAAATCCAGACTTTGGACCGGACCGAACAAAGTCACGATCGTTAGAGACATATGGGATCAATCCAGCCAACAATTGGGAGGCAAGAAGAAAACTACAACCACCAACCGCAAGCAACCGTTTCACGCGAGAGAATAGCTCGTGTTCCTGTTGCCGTCCAACGGGCGCCGTTTTCTCACAAGTCTGCGATGGCAGGCTCTGCGGACTGGAGGGCGGTCCCGCGCTCCAGAATCACAGGAGACGCCATGACCGAGTTGAATCCCTACGGTCGACGGTCGACGGAAAACCTAAGCCCCGAATGCTTTCGGGGCTCAGACCAGACTAACCTCTCGGCCGGTCAGGCTCGATTGGTATATCGCGTCAAGAATCTCCATCAGCTGCACCGCTTGGATAGAGCTGTTGATAGGCGCTTCATCACCTTGGATCGCCTTGAGGAAATTCTTCATTTGCAGCATAAAGTCGTGCTGAAAATCGGTGGACTCAAATGGTAGCACTTGCCTTAGCGGTTCTCCATTCTCATCCTCAAACAGCGCAAGTGCCGGAATGTTTTCGGTCGGATCAGATTGGGAAATGTCGACCACTCGTAGCGCCGCTTTTGGTCCGTAAACAGTTGTGCTGAACACCTCGCGAAGGCCGCGCTTTCCTCTGCCACGCGGGACGTCGTCGGTAAGATTTGCCGCCCAGGCCACTTCGAATAGCATTACAGCGCCCGTTTCAAATCGAATCATCCCGTAGGCGCTGTCTTCAACGTCGAAGACCGGCGTTTTGACCAGTTGCGGAAACTTTTGGTACGTCTGGGCAGAGACGGTTCTCGGTTTTGGGCAACCCATTAAATACCATGCTGAATCGATAGCATGGACTCCGATATCGATCAGAGCGCCTCCACCAGCCCGTGACCGATCGGTAAACCAACCATCAATTCCACCAGGTGTTCCGCGAGATCTGACCCACTTCGTTTGAGCGTAATAAATCTCGCCAAGGCGCCGAGCTGCTACTGCCGATCGAGCAGCTTGCATCGCTCCGGAAAAGCGCATTTGCCGGCCAAAACAATAGACCAAACCATTCTTTTGTGCCTCGGCCTGAAGCTGCCGCATCTGGCCGGCGTTCAATGTCGGTGGTTTCTCGCACAACACATGTTTACCCGCCTTCAAGGCTTGAAGTGTCGCCGGAAAATGCAGCGAATTTGGAAGACTGACTATGACCGCTTCCAAACGGGTATCCGCAAGCATTTCGTCATACTGACCGAACACTTTTTCGGATGGGAACATCGCCGCAAAATTCTTGCGACGTTCTTCATTCAAATCACAAATCGCGTAAAGCTGGCCGAGTCCGCACGCCTCGATGGCTTCTGCATGGCGTTCGCCCGGCCACCCCAACCCGACAATACCGACGCGGTGTTTTTCCATTGAATTGCCCTTAGCCGGGAAGGCCCAAAACGCAAGTCGTTTTGGGCCTTCCCGGCCTACGGCATTCAACTCATCGCGGCCATAAGCGAATGGCTTGCGCTTGAGCTTTCAGAGAGAGCTCGATGGACTTGAATATGTGTTCTTGAGTCATCGCGCTGCCAGTGGAATCCAAACAATCTCGGATGAGTTGGTTGAAGAATGGGAAACCTATTTTACCAGCGACAGAAAAATGGAACTCGCCTTCGGCATTGACCAGGTAAATTTGGTCTCCTCGATCGCGGGCGATATCAACATTCTTCCGGAGCTCAATATATCCGTCGGTACCTAGGATGATCGTTCGACCGTCGCCCCAGGATGACAGACCACCGGGAGTAAACCAGTCAACCCGGAAATAGTTGCTCGAACCGTTATCACTAACCAAGCTGACTTCACCAAAATCCTCCAGTTCGGGGGTCTCCGGATGGTGATAATTTGCTACGGCAGCACTCAGAATCTCCGCGTCGTTGGACCGCGAAAAGTACAGAAACTGCTCGATCTGGTGGCTCCCGATATCACAGAGAATGCCCCCATAACGATCTCGTTTGAAGAACCAATCTGGTCGAGCCGAAGCGTTAAGACGATGAGGACCAAGACCTAAAACCTGGATCACACGCCCAATCGCTCCGTGCTCAATCAGGATTCCGGCGGCGCCGGCGGATTCGCTATGCAATCGTTCGCTAAAGTAGACAAAGAACTTTCTTTTTGAATTGTCGACGGCGCTACGGATCGAACTGAGCTGAGCCAGCGTCGTTAACGGTGGTTTGTCGACGAAGAAATCTTTGCCTGCATCAAGCGCTTGAGCGGCAATCTCGGCTCTGTCACCGGGGATCGATGCGCACGCCACCATCTGAACCGCAGCGGAGTCGAGCACTTGGCTCAGGGATTTCGCGACTCTTGCCGAAGGAAATCTTTGTCGAAAGACGGCGACCTTGTCCGGATCAGGATCAAACACCATTTCAATTGAAGCACCTGCCTCAACCAACCCTTGGCACATTCCATAGATATGATTGTGATCCAGCCCAACCGCAGCTACGCGAAAGTCGCCAGGATCGCAGGCAGGCTCGGGAGAAGTTGTTTCGTCGAGAATTTCTTGCCAACGCATAAGTTTTCATTCACCCACGACCGGTAGGACTGAGCTTTAGCTCAGCCTCGTCGATGTGGCAGCCGCACGAGGCTGAGCTAAAGCTCAGCCCTACCGAATGCACGTCATTTGTCCTGGGCGTCGACAATGATTCCTTCGGGTAGATAGGGCCGTAGCGTTCCACAGAATCCGAGTTTGCGCGCTTGGCTTTCGGGTGGGAACGCGAAGACTGCTGATGTCGAAAGATAGTCACTCGACGCGGCGCGTAGCGAGTTCAGATATTTTTCGGTTCGCCTAAGTGTCGCTGCTGGTCCGGATTCCCAAATTTTTCGCCACTGTGGTTCTTTGGCGCGCATGAGACTTACAGCTCTCTCATAGAAAGGATGAAGCGCTCCAGGACCCTCCGACTCCACTCTTTCGCGTAACGCCACAAAGCCCTCTACTGCCAAATTTCGTCTGCGAGTGGCAGCGTCGAGATCGCTGGCATAGACAGCGCCCTT
>JBPYFC010000159.1:0-3784 GCA_051984705.1 Chthoniobacterales bacterium
AGACTTTATGAAGGTATGGAAGTTCTTGATGACAGGCGGCGTGATCGCATGTTGTTCGCCTTGTCTTCGAAATCGGTAGTAACCAGGATCTCCCAGTTCAATCGTTCTATTCTCTTCTGGCGTTGGACCGGCGAAAGCGAGCTTATGCCTGGTGATTGTTTCCCGAGCAATTTCGGTAAAACCGACCCCGTCAATTTTTGAGGGGGTTCCCGCGAAACATTTTGTTATCAGGTCGGAGTTGATACCGATCGCTTCGAAGATCTGGGCTCCACGATAGCTGCCGATCATCGAGATGCCCATCTTCGACATGATCTTCAAGAGCCCTTTCTCCAGAGCCTGTTGATATTTCCTGACCGCTTTGGCGTAAGTCGCCCCGTCACCTAACGCGCCTTTCTCCAACAGCTCGCGCACCGTTGCGTAACCGAGATATGGATAGATTGCGCTAGCTCCATAGCCAGTCAAACAGGCCATCTGGTGGACATCTCGTGCTTCCCCCGTCTCACAGATCAGGCTGCATTTCATCCGTTTGCCGACGCGAATCAGGTGATGATGCGCGGCTCCTGTCGCCAATAGCATCGGGATCGCGATGTGACTCGCGTCAATTCCTTTGTCGGTCAGGATGATCAAAGGAGTGGCTTCGTCGACGGCGTGCTCGACCTTCACGCAGAGCTCGTTTAACGCGCGTTCCAGACCCTCTTCGCCTTCGCTCTCATTCCAAAGGACTGAAAACGTAGCCGACTTATGTGCCACATCTGGAATGGATCGCAGCGCCGCGAATTCGTGCTCCAACAGGATTGGTGAATCCGAGTGTACCAACTTTGCATGCTCTGGAGTCTCGCCCAGCAGATTCCTGCGCCAGCCCATTTGCGTCGCCAGTGACATAACCAATCGTTCCCGGAGTGGATCGATCGGCGGATTTGTAACTTGGGCAAAGAGCTGCTTGAAATAGGTGTATAAGAGTCTTGGCTGCTTGGAGAGGACAGCCAAAGGCGTGTCGTCACCCATCGAGCCAACGGCCTCCTGACCATCTTTGACCATTGGCTTGATGACCATGTCCAGCTCTTCGCTGGAATAACCAAATGCAATCTGTTGCTGGGTCAGACCCAAAATATCAAAATCATCTTTAGGTTCTGCTATTTCGCTTCCAGCGATCCGTTGCAGACGAAGAAGGTGAGCATTGACCCATTCGAGATAGGGCCTTTCGGCCGAGAGCTGCTGCTTGATTTCAGCGTCGCGCAGCAACTTTCCTGCGCGGGTATCAATTGCAATCATCTCACCGGGCGCCAGACGCCCTTTTTCGATAACGTGCGAATCATCGATCTCTAGACAGCCGACCTCGGAACCCATGACGACCGTACCATCGTCAGTTATTTTGTAGCGTGCCGGCCGCAATCCATTGCGGTCCAGGCAGGCGGCTACGGTTATTCCGTCACTGAACACCAAACCCGCCGGTCCGTCCCACGGCTCGTTGAAGCACCGATGGTATTCGTGGTAAGCCTTCAGCTCGGGCGCCATGGTCTCATCCGTTCGCCAAGCCGAAGGCACTAACATGTTCATTGCGTGCAACAGACCGCGGCCGGACATCGTTAAAACTTCCAACGCGTTATCGAGGCTCGCTGAATCTGAGCCTCCCGGCTGGATGATCGGCTTTAAGAGGTCGATATCTTTTCCCCAAAAATCAGCCTTCAGCTCCGATTCACGTGCACGCATCCAGTTGCGATTTCCGCGGATCGTATTGATCTCCCCGTTGTGTGCCAGAAACCGGAATGGTTGACTCAGCGGCCACGTCGGAAAAGTGTTTGTGCTATACCGTTCGTGGTAGACGCAGATCGCTGTTTCATAATCAGGATTAGCTAGATCCCGATAAAACTTTTCCAACGATGCCGCCGTCAAAAGTCCTTTATAGATAATGACGCGGTGGGAAAAAGAGACGATGTAGAAGTTCCGGATATGGTCCAGGTGGGCCCGTTTCTCGATTTCGTTTCTAGCCAGGAACAGACGGCGCTCATATTCGTCGTCATCCATTCCGGCCGGTCGGCCGACTAAGACTTGCTCGATGCGAGGCATCGTCAGCCGTGCTTTATCGCCGAGCACCATGCTGTTCACCGGCACCTCGCGCCAGCCGAACAGAAACAGTTGGCGAAATTCCAGGACATCCTCGACGATCGCCTTGGCGTGAGCCTGTGCGTACGCGTTGTCGTGTGGCAAAAAAAGCATCCCGACAGCGAGATCGCTGTCGTCGTATAGCGTATGTCCAAACTTTGTGACTTCCTTGCGGAACAGTTTGTACGGGATCTGAGTCAATACTCCCGAGCCATCGCCAGTCTTGGCGTCAGCGTCGATAGCGCCCCGATGAGCCATGTTGCAAACGGCTGTGAGTCCTTGTTGCAGAATACGCGTAGAACGCTGGCCACTAATGGCCGCGACAAACCCGACGCCGCATGAATCGTGTTCCTCCTCCGGGTTGTACATCGATTCCGGGTGTCCCTTAATTGCTTGAATAATCGCCTCATTCATGACGGCAAACCCGATGACGTTAGCGTGAATTTTGCATCGCGCGAACGCAAAATTCAGCTACCACTACTTCGTGAATAAATTCTGTCGCTCAAACTCGGTCTTTTGAATAGCCTGTGTCCCTTGCCTCGTCGGAAGGAGCTTGCGCAGAGGTGGGGCTGCGAATTCCTTCCGCAAGTGCAACTAGAAACCTGCCATGAGAATTTTGGATCAGCAAGAAAAGGCGATCGTCCGTCGTTTGATTCGCGATCCTCGAGAGTCCGATAACGGAATCGGAGAGCTAACAGGTGTAAACGTGCGTACCGTCAGTCGCAAGCGGCACCGCCTCGAGCAGGAAGGAATTTTATCTTTCTACACTAACGTGGATCTATCTGCCGACGGCGCTCAACAATTCAGCGTACGCCATCTTTATATTATTAAGTTCCGAGTGGGGATTACGTTTAAACAACTCGTTGATGAGATCCGTGACGAACCGATTCAGAATGTTTTTACTAAAAGTATTTTTGAGAGTCACATTGCTGAGATCGACGGAAAGGTAGCTCTCTTGCTCTACATCGATGGCGATAGCGACGTTGATATCGTCCAGCGTACCCACGAATTTCTAATCCCTAGTCTGCTCAAAAACCATGGACCAGACTCGATCGAAGCAATCTCGACAATTCGTCTGCTGGCACCAGTCCGAGTCATGCGGAATTACTTACCCATCGTGAACATGAAGAACGGCCTCATGAAGCCCGATTGGCCGGACGAGGCCATCCACGTCGGCCGCTAGCCGCCCCGGCCGCCCAGGGGCGGCCGAAGCGGTTTTCGGTTTTCGGTTTTCGGTTGGAAGGTAGCCGGCGTCGATGTTCGCTTCGCTTGGCCCGGCGGCCTGAAGGCTTTGATTCCTGAAGATTCAAATACTTGCGACCACGATGGTCACAGGAGGCAAGGTAGGTCATGAGCCCTCCGACCAAACGGCTGGCACTTCTAGCGAGCTGATCGAGTTCCATTTGCGTTTCATTCGGGAGTAGCTTCTGATCCACTGCGTAAATGAGTTGCCCACGGAGTTCGCCTATCGATCCTTTCGAATAGGCGAGGAATTGGACAAACTCATTGTTGCCTTCTCGATCAAAGCCTTCAGCGAAATTCGACAGAACGGAAATGGACGCTTTTCGCATTTGGCGTAGGAGGTCGAGATCTCGATTCAGTCGATAAGTGCGGATAGCCCTTCCCGTCTGCTTTACGAACTCGCGACTCTGACGAAAAGCTTCAAAATCCGTAAAATCCT
>JBPYFC010000160.1:0-6166 GCA_051984705.1 Chthoniobacterales bacterium
CGCCAATTACAAGGTCCACGGATCGGATCTGGTGCCGTACGTCCGCATTGGAATATCAGGAAAGTTTTGACATGACCTATCCGAGTGCCAGTGCGAGAGCAAGTGCGAGCGGGTTGCGCGAACAACATTTTTCTGCTTCTACTAACACTCGCGCTCAAATGTCGGATCCGCTCATTGTCTTAGAAAGCCTCACCAAAAAGTTTGGCAAGACGGTGGCGGTAGACAAGGTTTCGATGTCGATGCGCAAAGGGGAGATCTTCGGTTTCCTCGGAGCCAACGGCGCGGGAAAGACGACTACCATTCGAATGATGTGTGGTCTGGCGCGACCAACCAGCGGTCGCGGTTCAATTGCCGGCCTGGATATCTGGAAGGAGCGGCTCCGTATCCGATCGAAGTTTGGGTATGTGCCCCAAAAATTCAGCCTTTATACTGATCTGACTGTCCTGGAAAATCTGCGTTTTTTCGGAGGCGCGTATCGCCTGCCGGGAGATCAGCTTCGTCGGCGCGTTGATCGAACCCTCCAAGAGATGGATTTGGGCTCACGAAAAGATTTTCGGGCCGGAAGCCTTTCCGGCGGGTATAAGCAACTGCTCTCCATCGGATGCGCTTTGATTCATGAGCCGGACCTTTTGTTTCTCGATGAACCGACAACCGGCCTCGATCCTGTGCATCGCCAACAGATCTGGGACATGCTTTACGAATTCAGCCAACGCGGAACCACGATCTTCGTCACAACCCATTACATGGATGAAGCCGAACGGTGTACCGATGTCGGCTTCATCCACGAAGGGCGTTTAATCGCGAAAGGGTCGCCACGAATACTGAAACAAAGTCTGAGAGAACAGCTGCTTGAAGTGCATGTGGAACCGGCTATGCCCGCAATGGTGGAGTTGCGGAAAATCCCGGGTGTCTATGGAGTGGATCTGCGAAGCGGCCGGTTACGGCTCCATGCGCGCGATCCTCATGCGTTGTTGAAGAGTTGGAATGATCATTGGCCTTTTGTCGGCCTGCAATGGCACGGCTACGCCTGGGTAGAACCCGATATGGAGGATGTTTTCAAGGCCTATTCTCAAGGATACTATCTCGAGGATCAGGCGAAGAGAGGAGTGCGATGAATTTCCTGGCTTCCTGGAACGCTATTCTCACGATTGCCTACAAAGAATTTGTCCACGTTTGGAGGGATCGCCGAGTTCTCCTCCTGCTGATCTTTGTCCCGCCTTTTTTTACGTTTGTGTTCGGACATGCGTTCGAAGTGACATCGATTCGCGACGTCCCTGCGATGTTGTACGACGCGGATCACAGCCCTGATAGCGAGCAATTTGTCGAGAAACTGAAAGCAAAAGATACGTTTGTCTGGAAGCAATGGCAGGGAGACCCGAACGGGCAAATTGATCTGCTGCGGGCCGGAGTTCAGACGGCCATTGTCATTCCAAAAGATTGGGGAAAGGGCCTGCACAATGGCGATCCGCGTCCTCTGCGTGTCGTTCTGGATGGAACCGACTCCAATACCGCTCCGGCGATTCAAGGCGCTCTGCAGCAAGTGCTGGCAGACTATCAGATGATCACGCGCGACAATGTGATCGAGAACCTGCCCGAAGAAGGGATCGACCTCGGCAGGAATCTGTCCAAGGACATACGCGCCCAGTTCGGATCGATCATGTCTCCGTGGGAGCTTAAGAGCGAAATACTCTACAACCCGAAGCTGATGTTCATTGACTTCGTAGTGCCCGGGATCGTTGGTTTAATCCTGCAATTGCTGACGGTCACATTAATCGCCAGCACCATTACCAGAGAACGTGAAGTAGGCACCTTATCGCAATTGCTGGTAACACCGCTCAGGCAATACGAAATCGTGATTGGCAAGGTGCTGCCTTACCTGTTGATCTCGCTTTTGTTGATTGGAAGCACATTGGCGGTCGGCTACTTTCATTTCGGTGTAAAGTTTCATGAGCCGGTCTTGCTAAGTGTTGTCTGTTTTCTGTTTCTGCTGTGTTCTCTTGGACTGGGCCTTTTGATTTCTGCCTTCGCAACGACGCAAACTCAGGCGATCCAGTTCTCGGTTTTTCTACTTTTGCCAATGATGTTGCTTTCGGGTGCATTTCAGCCGTTGGCTTTACTGCCTGGTGTGGTTCAAGCTTTCTCTGAGTTGTTTCCTTTAACGCACTTCTGTCGCGCGTTCCGGCATGTAAACATGTACAACGCCGATTTCGCCGTGATCCGAGGCGATCTCATAGCGCTGGCAGTCGGCGCGGTGGTAACATGCGTGGCGGCCGGTCTGTTGCTACAGACGAACGAGGATTAAGTTTTTGAGGCTCTGCAGGCCTCAAAAATTGAAGCTCAGGTCCACTTTCAGATATGGTGAACCTCTGGTCGTATAAACGGGGCCGGCGCGAAAATAATCAAAGCGACGCTGGAACACCCAGCCGGCCGCAAGTTCCACAGTGATATCCGGTGTTGGATTATAGCTGGCTCCTGCGCCGGCACGTAGATCGCTGTACTCAAGAACGGCGTTGTTCGTTCGTCGATCCGGTGTCGGCCCGTTTCTGTAGCCTCCGCCCATTGCTTCTCCCTCGATAAAGAACTCCCATTCTTTGTTGGGTAGATAGCTGAATCTTGGCTTCGGAAAAACTGCTTTAAGGTTGAACCGGTCATTGATTTTCCAATTGAAACCGCCAATGGGCAGCACCGGATTTTCTGTAAAAGGATCCGCGGTCAAACCGATTACCAGATGCAGATTGTCTCGGACTTTGATTCCTCCAGCGATTCTTAACGGCATGTCGAATGAATTAGTTGTAACGTGGCGCCCAGCGAAGAAGACCCCAGGCTCAATTCTTATCAGCGGATAGAATTCTTCACCACTCCAGTAGGAAAACGCGATCTCGGCGTTGAAGCTGTTCAGTGAGCTGGGAAAAGCATTGCCATCGGACCGGCTGAAAACAAACTGTTCAGCTTCAATGCCCGCCTGTAAATAATATCGGCCGGACAGGTGAAAATTGCGAAGCGCTTCCAGGCTGTAGTGATATGTGGCTTGTGAACCCAATCGGCTCGCCTTGAGAACGCGGCTCCCCAGTACGTAATCGCCGATAATGTCGTAGGACCAATCCTTAGGTTCAGTCTGAGTGAAACTTTGAGTAACACTCTGTTGACCAGCAAATCCGCTGAAGCATACCAGAAACAAAATCAGTATACTGAACCGCATACGATGCTGACGTCGCTGCCTTACGCATGGTTGCCTGAAAAACTGCTTGGGGAGGGCGCTCCAAGCCCTCTCCCAAGCGTATCGGCCGCAACACGCTAGATGCGCAGTCACGATTCACCGCGCTCCGAACGCTTCCGCCTCTGGCGGATGCGGGCGGGTCGTGCCCCTGCGAGGCAGCCTGGGCTTCAGTCAGCAACGTCGACTCATGCTCTGAGCTCTTGGTTGTTTGAGCCGTCCAGTACGAGAAATTTTTCCAGGTGATAGGTCGGATCTGTACGAAATGTGAGACGGCCAGAGTATTTGCGTTCAATCTCGATCAACAGCTCTTCGTCTTCTGTCTTCAATCGATTGAGCACCTCGGGATTCACGATGACGCGAACGTCATGCACATACGGGTTCTGTCGCATAATCGTGTGAAGCGCTCGCTGGATCTCGACACTCATTGTCATCGGGCTCTTTACTACGGCGCGTCCGTGGCAATAAGGACAAGTAACGAACATCGATCCGGTTAAACTTTCTTGCGCTCTCTGCCGGGTCATCTCCATCAAACCGAGCGGCGATATCGGTAGAACGTGAGTCTTCGCTTTGTCCCGTTTCAATCGTTCCTTCATCCGATTGTAGACCATCTGCTGGTCTTTCCGGTTTTTCATGTCGATGAAGTCGCCGATGATGAGGCCGCCGATGTTGCGCAGCCGGAGTTGCCTGGCGACTTCGTCGGCCGCCTCCAAATTGGTTTGCAGAATCGTTTTTTCGACGTCCCTGCCTCCCTTGTTTCGGCCAGTGTTGACATCGATTGCGATAAGCGCCTCGGTCTCATCGATCACGATGTAGCCTCCACATTTCAACCAAACTTGGCGATGGAACGCGTCGTCGATCTGTTTTTGGACTCCGAACTTGTCGAAAATCGGCGTCGAGTCGGTGTAATGAAATATCCTCTTCTTCGATCGTTTCGATATTTGCCCAACCAGGTTCTGCATCCGGCTGACCGCCGCTTCGTCGTCACAGTATACAGTGCTGATCTCGTCGGTCAGGAAATCGCGCACCGTCCGATCAATTAAATCAGGTTCTTGAAACAAAACGGCCGGCGCGGGTTTCGTTCGAAACGATTCTTCTATTTGACGCCACTGCTCGAGCAGAAGGCCGAGGTCACGAACAAAATACCTGGCGCGCTGGCCTTCCCCAATCGTTCGGATGATTACTCCGACGCCCTCCGGGATCTCGAGCTTCTGTAAAATCTGTCGAAGCCGTTCGCGTTCTTTCGGGTCTTCGATCTTTCGTGATATACCGCTTTGGTCGTTGTGCGGCATCAGTACTAGATAGCGTCCCGCCAGGCTGATGTTCGTGGTGATGCGGGGCCCTTTATTGCTGATAGGTCCCTTGGTCACCTGTACCATCACTTCTTAACCGACCGGATAGATCTCCGGAATCTCCTTCGCCGTGACCTTCTTTTTCGATTTGCGCTCACGAGCACGGTTGACCTCTTCCACGCTACTATCAAGGCCAGGCAACGCGTCCCAGAAGTGCAAGAAAGCGTTCTTCTCAAAGCCGATGTCGACGAACATCGCTTTGAGCCCGTGTTCGATATTTTTGACTCTCCCTTTGAAGATGCTGCCGACAATGTTGCGATCGGTATCACGTTCGATGTTATATTCTTCGAGCACGCCGTCCTCCAGCAACGCGACACGGCGCTCCAGCTTTTCACAGCTGATGACGAGCTGGTTACCGACTTTCTTCGGTGCCATACCCAAAAATTGTTTCACTCTTTCCAGCATAATTACAGTTAAGAAAGGGGTCACGCGGCTCAACTAAAAGAAGAGGAACCGCTTCTTTTTTTCGCCCGTCCGGTTCTGGCTTTGCTGCTGGTTGGGTTGCTGAGTTTCTTTGGGTTTTCTGTGGAAAAAATCAAAGAAGTTTCGCTTCCTTTCCTGCAAAGCCGGTTGTGCCTGTTGGGCTACCTTATGATCGTCCGCGTCCGGACGAATATCCGGTTCCGCCGCCCGCGCGCGAGCTACCTTGTGGGGGGCGTCGTTGGTCTCGGGGGCGTCATCCGAAGTCTCTTCGTCTGTGGCTGCAACTTGTGCAGTGACAGTGTTATTATCCTTGAAGTTGATTGATTGGACAAAGTTGAAATTTCCGATCGCTGGATCCAGTGGCTTGACTCCGGGATCATATCCACGATCAAGCGCTAAAATTTCCTCAATGATCTTGGATGCCAATGGTGCCGGTATTTCGCCCCCTGCTTTTGCGCCTTGTACCAGCAGTGACAGCGCGATTCTCGGTTTGTCGTACGGCGCGAACGCGATGAACCATGTGTGGTTATCTTTCTTGCCGTCGCGCCAGAATTGGGCGGTGCCTGTCTTACCAGCAACGGCCACTCCGGGAACTCGCCCTCGCGCACCAGTTCCTCCTTGTTCGTTGACCACGCGCCACATTCCTCGGCGGACCAATTCGATCTGGTCCTTGGTCAGACCGTTCATTTTAGTCAGGTCTCCACGGATCTTTTCCGGACGACGATTGATTGATCCATCCGCCTCTTTAATCTGATAAATCAAGCTCGGCTTGTAAGCGATTCCTCCGTTTGCGGCCGTTGCAGCAACCATTGCCATTTGCAGCGGACTGGCGAGGACATAGCCTTGTCCAATCGAAGCATTAGCAGTCTGCCCTTGTGTCCACTTTTCGTTCTTGTTCACCCGAAGCCATTCTGGAGAGGGCAACACTCCCGGATCTTCGCCTGACAGCTCGATTCCGGATGGCTGACCCAGCCCGAGAGTTGCTCCGACGCTATCAATCGCATCTATACCTGCAGCGTTACCGTATTGATAGAAAAACGCGTTGCAGGAATTCTTAATCGCTTCGCTCAAAGTTTCCGTTCCGTGGGATCCCCCTTTTTCGGCGATCCAACACTTCATGTAGGTGTTACCATAAGTCACTCCACCCGTGCAGGTAAACTGGGTCTTCGCCAGGCCT
>JBPYFC010000161.1:0-5813 GCA_051984705.1 Chthoniobacterales bacterium
CCGCAAGGAGCGAAAAACCCGGATGCCGCCTATCAGTTTATTCGTTTTGTTACAGACGCACATGGCCAGGAAGAGCTCGCCAAGGTTTCCGGAATGTTTCCCACGCTAAAGAGCTTGACCGGCCGAAAAGATCTCTTTCCACCGGAATACGAATTCTTTCTCAGCCTGCTGCCAGTCGCCCAATCCCGCCCTCCACTCCCAGTCGGCGCTCTTTATTGGGACAAACTGAAAGATGCCGAGGAAGGTGTGATTACCAACAGCAAAAAACCAGAAGAGGCGTTGCAGACAGTTGTAACGGAAGTTCAGCCGCAGTTGGATCATTTCAAGAAGTAGACACTGTAGAGCGGCAGGCCTCTGCTGCCGGAACCCAGCGCCTCGCCAAACTATAGACCCCTTCGACGTAGCAACTCTACATGATGGTAAACGATAGATGTTGGCGGCAGAGGCCTGCCGCCCTACAGCGTTCCTCATGTTGACTCTCTCACGCAGAGATTTTCGAAGCCTGATTGCCGGCCTCCTTTTTGTCAGCCCCTGGCTTGTTGGATTTTTGGTGTTCTTGGTGTATCCGCTGCTGGCCAATTTTCAGATGGGGATGACCGACTATTCTGGATTTGGCGATGCCACCTGGATCGGTTTGAAGAACTACCAGGATTTGCTGGCCGATCCGCTCTTCTGGGAATCGCTCTATAACACTCTGTTCTATACAGTCTTCGCGGTTCCGCTTGGTGTTGCCGTTGCCGTCTTAATCGCGATCGCGATGAATCAGAAGGTTAGAGAGATTCCGATCTACCGAGCCCTCATTTATCTGCCGAGCATCGCACCGACTTTTGCACTTTCGATGATGATGATTTGGCTCATGAATCCTCGATTCGGCCTGGTGAACTATTTTCTCAGCTTTTTCGGCGTTCCTGGCATCAATTGGCTTGGCGACCCGCGCTGGTCCAAGATCGCGATTATTCTCCTGGCACAGCTCGGCGCAGGACCAATCGGGCTGATTTTTCTCGCCGCCATGCGCGCGATTCCAACCACGGTCTACGATGCCGCATCATTGGACGGTGCCTCTTCCTGGAAAAAGTTCTGGCATATCACGTTGCCATTAATTACGCCGGCGATTCTATACGACATCATTATCGGGATCGGCTTAGGACTTCAGATCTTTGTTCCGGCATACATTATGACCCAGGGCGGGCCGCTCAATTCCACCACGTTCATCGCGCTCTACATCTACAATAGCGCTTTCAAATACAGTCGATTCGGCTTTGCAGCGGCACTGTCGGGTATCCTGTTCCTGATCAACGCGCTACTGGCGATCACCATATTCCGATCATCCAAGTTATGGGTGAATTACCATGTTGAATAAGAGTCCAGGAAACATAGAACCCGCCCGGCAAAACCCGGGATTAATGTTCAAAGCCTGGGGCCGCGAAACCTTTAGGTCTGCGGCATCGCGAGTGTTTCTGCTCGTTATGAGCCTTGTTTACCTGTCGCCGATGTATTGGATGTTCGTGACGGCGCTGAAGTCGAGCGCCGAACTTTCCAGCTTTCCGCCAACACTTTGGCCGCAGACTTTCGTTTGGCAGAATTTTGTAGATGCTGTCAGAAATTTTCCTTTTCTCC
Organism: Chthoniobacterales bacterium; assembly: GCA_051984705.1. GTDB lineage: Bacteria > Verrucomicrobiota > Verrucomicrobiia > Chthoniobacterales > JAFAMB01 > JBKPBY01. Next base: position 1,618 of record JBPYFC010000161.1, read on the forward strand.
AATATCTCTGGAACACCAGCTTCTATGCGGTCTTGACTGTGGTCGGAGCAGTAGCGTCGAACTTCCTGGTTGCTTACGGATTTTCTCGAATCAAATGGCCGGGACGCGAGCTTCTTTTCTATCCGGTGATCGCCTCGATTTTTGTGTTCATCGAGTTTCCCGTCAATCCGATCACCATGATCCCGGTGTTCACTTTGTTCACCAAATTGAACCTGGTGAATTCGTTTGTGCCGTTGATCCTGCCTTCCTTTTTTGGAAATCCGTTTTTCATTTTTCTTCTACGGCAATTCATGTTGCAGATACCGGATGAACTATCGGAGGCAGCACGACTGGACGGAGCCAATGAATGGCAAATTATGACGCGCATCATTCTGCCGCTAACCAGACCGGCTATCGCTGTCGTGGCGTTGTTAGCGGGAGTGAATGCGTGGAAAGACTTCCTCGGACCTTTGATTTATCTACACGACGACGCTCTGTATACCCTCTCGATTGGGCTAGAATTCTTTAGGACCGAGCACAGAATCCTGTTCAATCTCTTAATGGCGGCATCCTGCCTGGTCATGCTTCCTGTGATCGTCGTGTTTATCCTGTTCCAGAGGTTTTTTATCAGTGGCGTCGCGCTGGGGAGCGGAAAACCTCAAAGTTAGAACCACAGATTACGCAGATGCCGCAGATTCTTTTTGTAAATTGATTTAGAAAATCTGTGGAATCTGCGGTTTGCTTTACGGAAAAAGGCCGAAGGTTTTCCTGGCCTGAATCACTCGCTCCACGGCGATCGCCAGAGCCGAGAGTCGATGAGGAATCTTTTGGCGCTTAGCCCGACGTGTTACTGCGACGAAAGCTTGTTCCAACGTTCTGTACAGGCGATCGACGACTTCGGTTCGTTTCCAGAAAAAGCTTTGCAAGCTTTGAATCCACTCGAAGTACGAAACCACTACGCCTCCTACATTACAGAGAATGTCGGGAATGACGAAAATCTCGTTCCAGCGCTCAAACAGGATCTTGTCGGCTTCTGTAGTAGTTGGTCCATTCGCAGCCTCTGCCAGAATCCGGCACTGCAGCTTGCCGGCGTTTCGTTCAGTGATGACGCCGCCTATTGCGGCGGGGACTAGGACCTCGCATGGCGCGATCAAAAGATCGTCAGGATCGATTCGCTCCGCCCCGTCGAAATCGCGCAAGTCGCCGCGTTCAAGTGCCTGTCCGTAAGCGCGCCATATATCGATTCCGTTTTCATTGTAGTAAGCTCCCGTGGAGTCACTCAGACCAACGATCGTGGCGCCGCACCGATATGCCAGATCTTGAGCTGCGACTGCTCCCACCGCGCCAAATCCCTGAATGATTACGCGCGCTCTTCGCAACGCAAGTTTCATCATGTCAGCCGCGCGCTCGATCAAATAGACCACTCCAAGACCAGCCGCCTCACGGCGCCCGGTGATTCCGCCAATTGACACCGGTTTGCCTGTTACGATTCCTGGTTCTGCGTGTCCAAGGTAAGCCGAATAGGTATCCATCAACCACGCCATCACGCGTTCATCGGTACCCATATCAGGTCCCATGATGTCCGCTTTCGGACCGACAAACGGAATCATCTCATGCATGTATCGACGAGAAATCCGTTCCAGCTCGCCCACGCTCAGTCGCCGCGGGTCGACGCAAACGCCGCCTTGCGCGCCGCCGTAGGGTAGACCGGCCAGCGCGCATTTCCAGCTCATCCAGATAGCGAGCCCGGCTGCTTCTCCCATTGTAAGATCAGGAGTGAATCGGACTCCGCCTTTAGTCGCGCCCATCGCGAGATGATGATGCACGCGATACCCGTCAAATACCTTTATAGATCCGTCGTCCATTTGGACCGGAAGGGAAACGGCGATGCAGCGCTTCGGCCAGAGGAGTGGCTCGCGCATGCTCGGTGAGATATCGAGAAGCTCCGCGATCAATTCAACCTGCTTACGGGCAAGGTTGAACGCCGGGGTATCAAAAGGATCCATCGGGCTTTGGAGGGCAAGCTAGATCAAGCATCTGGAATTTTAATGCAACTATCAAGCGTCAACCGGTGTCTCAACTTGAGAAGGGATAGTCTCACGTTGAGACGCGCTGGGTCCAGGTCGGTAGGGTTCGCGCGCCTGCGCGATCTGACCCAGCACATGGAATGCTTCTTGCTTGTTAATTCGATCGCTTCCCCCAAAATGCTCAGTCTCGTATCACACCTTCGCTACGCGATTCGCCTTCTCTTCAAGTCTCCCGGGTTCACAATTACAACCGTTCTGATCCTCGGTCTAGGGATTGGAGCGAACACAGCCATTTTCAGCCTGATCGAAGGAGTCTTGTTGAAGCCGCTGCCGTATCCGAACGCAGATAGGCTGGTCCGGATTTTTCAGCCGTCGCGAGGAGTCGACAAGATGTCGATGGCATACTCCGATTACGTCGACTTTTGTCAGAGTCAGCACTCCCTGCAGGACTTAACCATCTACCGTTCTGGCGATTTCCAAGTTACTGGACATGGGGACCCCGAGCGCATCTCGGGCGCTTATGTTTCTGGTACATTTTTCAGAGTGTTCGGTCGGCCGTTTCGAGTTGGCCGACCCTTTGGAGAAGCAGAAGACAAGGCCGTCGCTAGCGTAGCGGTTTTGAGCGAATCTTTTTGGCGAACGCGGTTCAACTCCGATCCAAAAGTGATTGGTAAGAATCTGGTGCTGAACGGTCGCAGTTTCCAAATTATCGGAGTCACACCAGAACAAGGTGATGAAGAGGAAAAGATCGATCTCTATGTGCCGTTCAGCTTTGTCCCCAATTTTGCCGACGTCAATTCTCGGCGCAGCGGACATCAGTTCGATTGTGTAGGGCGGCTCAAGGACGGTGTAACGCTTGAGACAGCCCAAGCTGATTTTGAAGCCATCAACAATGAATTGATTGGGCGCTATCCAGAGACAAGCGCTGGTTTCGGCGTTCGGCTGGTGCCATTTTTGAATAGCGTTGTCGGCGATTATTCAACAATGCTCTGGCTCCTTGGAGCGGCGGTCGGCTGCCTGCTCCTGATTACTTGCGCGAACATTGCGAACCTCCTGTTAGCTAGGGCGCGACAACGTCAGAAGGAAATAGCCGTTCGCGCCGCACTGGGAGCAAGCCGAGGACTGTTGGTTGCTCAAGTACTCATCGAAAATTTGCTGCTGGCGATGCTTGGAGGGATAGCCGGGCTGCTTGCATCCTTTTGGATGATCTCATGGATCCGGACGGCCGCGTCTTCGGATGTTACGCGCTTTCAGCAGATTGGCGTGGATGGCGCTACACTGGTTTTTCTGTTCGCACTTACACTTGTTACAACACTTCTTTTCGGATTTTTGCCGGCTTGGACAATATCAAGGACGAATCTGAATGCTTCGCTTGCTGAAGAAGGCGGCCGATCGGGAACAGTCGGGCGGGAGCGGCACCGCAGCCAGGCAATTCTGGTCATCGGACAAGTTGCGCTAGCGTTGGTCCTTTTGGTCGGTGCGGGGCTTGTGACTCGTAGTTTTCTGGCCCTGCAAAATGTTGCTCTCGGTTTTAAGCCCGACCATATCCTTACCGCCGATGTGTATCTGGCCGGAACCAAATACTCGGACGATAACAAGCGCAAAGTCTTCTTCGATGAACTGCTGAACAAGGTCCAACGCCTTCCCAAAGTGACGTCTGCCGGGCTTAGCGATAATTTGCCGTTCTATGGCGGCGATTTCGAGGGACTCGTTATTGTGGGACAGCCAGAGCCTGATCCGGATCGCGTCCCTTGGTATTCTCATCAGATTGTTTCGCCTGATTATTTTAGGACGCTTGGAATTCCGCTCATCCGTGGCCGGTTCTTTGACAACCGGGACCAGATGGGCGGTGAGAATGCAGTAATCATTAACGATGCGATCGCGCGGCGTTATTTCGGTGAAGAAGATCCCATTGGAAAACAGCTTGATGATCACGGCGATCGTTTCGGTCGGGAACGCCATTACTTCACAATTGTCGGCGTAGTAGCCAATATTCAGCAGGGGGACCCTGAAACGCAGAAAACTCCCTTGCAGGCTTATTATCCTTACAGCCAGCGAGCCAGCGGTTTCGGAGAAACGATAACGTCCGGAACACTGGTGTTGCGTGTAGGTGGCGATCCACAATCCATCCAAGAGTCTTTGCGAAAAGCCGTGGCGGAAATAGATCCTGACCTTCCTTTGACCAATGTC
>JBPYFC010000162.1:0-4359 GCA_051984705.1 Chthoniobacterales bacterium
GTTTTGGTTTGTTCAAAAAACACATGGTTGTTTACGGTGATTCGCGGTTGGAGCTGGAACAATTGAACGAAAGCGTCGCGAATCTCTTTTGCTTTCGCGGTGCTTCGGTCGGTCAAGGAGTCAAGCATCCGAGCCGGCAAATTGGCTGCTCGATCAAGCGCGAGTGCTGCGGTTAGAATGAAGACAACCAAGCCGAGAAGGAGGACAATAGGCCAAAGATTCTGTTTGCGATCCATTGCGCGGACGAAGTTGCATCATACGACAAGAAAAAACTTCGGCGTCCGAAAAAAATGGTGCCGGCTGTGAAGCAGTATAAAAAAATACAGCCCCCCGCATCCGCTGGATACGAAGGGCTGCTGTTCCCCCCAGAACAATCCGCAAAAATCTGAAAAACAAACTCCCTCAAGGCGTCCGTGAATTCAAATAGTAATTTTCCTGATTTTTTCAGGCGCTCACGCAAAGGCGCTATCGGAAGGGAACTCACGCCAAGACGCTATCAGAAGGGATCTCACGCCAAGGCGCTAGCAGAAGAGATCTCACGCCAAGGCGCTATCAGAAGGGACCTCACGCCAAGGCGCTATCGGAAGGGACCTCACGCCAAGACGCTAAAACGCAAAGGTAAGAGGGACTCATTCAGAATCGTCCTCGGACTCGAGAGCTACGGGTCCCTACAGTAACCAATTGTGCGCTGGATCTACGCGGCAGGACATGTTGACCTACAGCATCTACACTGTCCTAAACCTTTGCGTCTTAGCGTCTTGGCGTGAGATCCCTTCTGATGGCTTCTTGGCGTGAGTTCCCTTCTGATTGGCTTGAACTTGGGATGGGAAACGCAGACGATATTGCGATAGCCCATGAAGACGATCGTAATTGGTCACAAGAATCCAGACATGGATGCTATCTGCTCTGCGATCGCTTACGCAGAACTGAAGCGAAAGACCGGCTGGAAGGATGTGATGGCGGCGCGGGCGGGAAATATCAACGAGCGGATCGAGCTCGTTCTCCAGAAGTTCGGCGTGCCGGCTCCTGATTTTGTCAGTGATTTGTCCCCGGTAGTGGCCGATGTGATGGACCGGCAAGTTCTTGCCGTCGCGCATGATGCTTCGATCTACCAGGCGATGAACTCGATCAAGCAGACCCAGCTTCGCGGTTTGCCAGTAATCGATGCAAATGGACAATGCCTTGGGTTGTTGTCGGGATGGAAAGTGAGCAACTGTTTGTTCCCGCGGCGTGAGGAGGCGCAGGCTTGCCGTCGGATCGTGGCCACCGTAACAGACATTGTTCAGTCTTTCGAAGGCCAATTTCTCGCGGGGGAACCAGATAGTAAGCAGAGAAATGTTTTCATGATGGTTGCTGCAATGAGCCTGGAATCTTTTGCTCAAAGGCTCAAGGAGCAGCAGTCAAATGAAGTGTTCTTGTTCGTTGGGGATCGCGAGGATGTGCAATTGGAGGCTATTCGCGCAGGTGTTTTGGGGATCGTAATCACCGGAGGATTGGGCGTGTCTTCGGAAGTGCGTGCAGCGGCCCGCCAGGCAGGGGTTCATCTGGTTTCGAGCAGATACGATTCGGCAACAACGGTCCTGCTTGCTCGAGGGGCAACAAAGGTAGAACTAATGATCGAGCGCGAGTACATGAGCTTTTCGCCCGATACCCCGCTGCGAACCGCGCGAAACATTGCTGCGAACTCGCCGGACTTCTTTATATTTCCAGTTATCGATGGCCAGAAACGCCTCATCGGGATTCTGTCGAAGGGCGACTTCCTGAAACCGATCCCGCGGCAGCTCATTCTGGTCGATCACAACGAACTGACGCAAGCGGTCAAGGGCGCTGGTGATCTGCAAATCGTTGAAGTGTTGGATCATCATCGACTGGCCACATTTTCGACTGATCTGCCGATTCTATTCTGGAATAACCCGGTGGGATCTACTAGTACACTGGTGACGTTATCCTATCAGCAGCACGGTGTGGAGATCGATCGGCCGATCGCCGGACTTCTAATGGCGGGGCTGATTTCCGATACGTTGAATTTGACGTCGCCGACCGCGACTCCGATCGACGCAAAAGTTCTGGCCGAACTGAGCAGAATCGCGGGTGTAAAACCCGCGGAGCTATGGGAGAGCATTTTTGCGGTCGGTTCTCCGCTGCTCACGCTTGCGCCCGCGGAGGTGATCGTGGCCGATTGCAAGGATTACTCGGAGGAAGGGTATAACTTCAGTGTCGCTCAAATTGAGGAGCTAGGATTTTCGCATTTTTACGAGAAGAAAGATGCGTTATGGAAAGAGCTGGAGGCTTATCGCGCAAAACAGAACTACTACTTTGCTGCTTTGTTGGTTACTGACGTCAATACTCAAAATTCACTGCTCCTGCTGACCGCGCCAAAAGAATTTCTAACAACTATTCACTATCCCAGCAGAGGAGAGAACCTTTATGAACTGAACAATGTGGTTTCACGGAAGAAGCAGCTGGTGCCGTATTTGCTGGAGTGTCTGCACAAGATCAAGGGATAGGGGTGGGTTCGGGTTTCGAGTTCCGGGTTCCGTGTTTCGCGCGTAGGACTGCTTGCGTCGCGCCAGCTCATTCGAAACCCGGAACCCGAAACGCGGAACCCGAAACCCGGAACCCACAATCGCCATGCCGACGCGCATCCTGAATTGGTTCTGGGTTCCTCCCGAGGATAGGGGTAAGCCTGTTCCCTGGTTAGTACGCCTTTTGAATGCGGGCCTGGCGATGGGGTTGGTTGCTGCCATCTGTTTCTTTTCATTCAGCCAATTGCGCTACGCCTGGAATTGGGGCGGAGTAGCAGACTATCGGGAGCTGTTTCTCAGAGGTTGGTTCAACACCCTCTGGATTGCGGCGATTGCGCTTGTGCTCAGCACGTTGATCGGTTTGATCGTCGCATTGGCACGGCGATCAGGGATCTTTGTTCTTCAGGTCTTGAGTCGCGTCTACGTCGAAATCATTCGAGGGTCACCCTTACTTGTCCAAGTTTCGTTCGGATTCTATGTGGTTGCTGACGCGTTCAAGATCGAGAATCGTGTGATTGTCGGCCTGGCTGCACTGTCCCTTTTTTCCGGCGCTTACATTAGCGAAATCATCCGTGGCGGAATCGAAAGTGTCGGCATTTCGCAACTCGAATCGGCACGCGCTATCGGGCTGACCCGGAGCCAGATCTATCGCTACGTCATCTTTCCGCAGGCGATTCGGTTGATTCTTCCGCCTCTGGCCGGAAAGCTGGTTGATTTGATCAAGGATTCGTCGCTGCTTGCGGTGATAGCCATCAATGAATTCACCTGGAGTGCTCAGAATGTGGCTGGGCTCACTTACAGCAATTTCGAGTGCTACCTGATCCTCTTCGCGGGCTACCTGGTTTTGACCATCCCGCTCTCTCTCTGGACTCAATGGCTGGAAAAGCAGACCCGATATGAAACTTAACATTCACGGCCTGTCGAAGGCGTTTGGTAACCAGGAGGTGTTGCGTGAGGTGAGCATCGACTTGGAAAAGGTTCATTCGCTTGCATTGATTGGCCCTTCTGGAGGCGGCAAATCGACTTTGTTGCGGATTATTGCCGGGCTCGAGCGACCGGATGCGGGAATCCTGCGCCTTAATGACGAGGAGATTATCTTTCGGGAAAAGTCGCTTTTAGCGCATCGGCGATCTATCGGGACTGTTTTCCAAGCATTTAATCTGTTCCCTCACCTGACGGCCGTGCAAAATATTACGCTTCCCCTTGAAAAGGTTCATGGGTACCGGCCGGCGGAAGCACGGGAGATGGCGGAGTCGATTTTGCGGCGATTCCAACTGTCCGAACACGGCCATAAGCCGCCGGTGCAGCTATCAGGCGGGCAACGGCAGCGGGTTGCTATTGCTCGCGCGATTGCAATCAAGCCGAAGATTCTGCTCTTCGATGAGCCGACTTCGGCTCTGGATCCGGAAATGACCGCAGAAGTATTAGATTTGATCAGCGAGCTACGCGAGGAGGGGCGCGACTTCGTTCTGGTTACCCATCAAATGGGTTTTGCGCACAGGGTAGGCGACCAGATTGCCCTGCTCAGCGGTGGGCAGATTGTCGAATGCGGTCCACCCGACCAGGTGTTGGGTCACCCGGAGTCGGAGGTAACGAGATCGTTCCTGCAGAAGGTTATGAAATATTGATGCGGTAACCCTACCTTAAGCGTAGGGATAGAAACTACATCAAATCGATAGAGTAAAGCAGCCTTTTAGGAGCGATGGAGACGAATGGTCCATGGTCGGTAGGGCTGAGCTTTAGCTCAGCCTCGTGGGGCTGCCACACGCCCTACCGGTCGTGGGTTAAAACCTTGGTTAAGAGCCAGACGCCGCGGCGGGCGATTGGGCCGCTT
>JBPYFC010000163.1:0-3946 GCA_051984705.1 Chthoniobacterales bacterium
CCGCGGAGTTAAAGAAGCCTGGTGGCGGAGCGAAGCGTAGTCCGAGGAACATACCGCCGGCGTCGCGCGCACTGAAGGTGTGCCTCAACGCTGGCGCGAATCTAATCTCTGTGTCTTGAAAAATTCACCGAAATCCAAAAAGTCACGCTCGCCCATCAGCGCGCTCCTCGATCTCTCACACGAGTTTGGTCGTGCTGGTCTAATTATTCTAGGCGAAGGGAATACTTCTTGCCGGATCGATGACAAGACCTTTGTCGTGAAAGCCAGCGGCAGCAATTTGACCGCGCTCACGAAGCTTCAGCTTACTCTGTGCTATTTCGAAAAGCTGTTGCCTGCGTTAGATCGGAAGGCGGTTCCGGAACAGGAAATTGAAGACATCTTGCTCGACAGTCGAGTGAAAAAGACCGCTCTCAAGCCCTCCGTTGAAACGTTCTTCCACGCCTATCTATTAACTCTCCCCGGCGTCAACTATGTAGGGCACACGCACGCGGTCCCGATCAACCAGATTCTGTGTACATGCGCCGGGAAAGAGTTTGCCGAACAACGCAGGTTTCCAGATGAAGTCGTTTGTTGTGGGCCTCAATCGTTGCTGATTCCCTATGAAGATCCAGGGCTGACATTGGCAAAACGAATCCGGCGAGATGTCGAAGGATTCACCCAAAAGTATGGGAAGCCGCCCAGAGTGATTCTTCTGCAAAATCATGGGATAATCACAATCGGCCAATCGATTGATGCGGTGCGCGTGGCAATGATGATGGCGGTGAAAGCGGCCCAAATATTTATCGGAGCCCACCAACTTGGCAATGTTAATCCGATGCCGCCGAGCGAGGTGGAACGGATCGAGAACCGCTTGGACGAAGAGTATCGCAGGAAGATGTTGCGGATGTAGAGCGCGAGCCAACGGCTCGCGCTTACTTCGGACCTGCCAGAAACTGTAGTACTTCCTTGCGAGTCGGATTCGCTTCGGCTGCGCCTACGCGCGTTGCAACGATAGCGGCCTCAGCGTTCGCGAAGCGCATGGTCGATTCAAGTTCCCCCTTGGGAATTTTGGCGAGATCGGGAAGCGATTTGCCGGCCAGCTGCGCGAGGATAGCAGCCATGAACGAGTCGCCGCATCCAGTCGTCTCCACCACATCTACGGAAAATCCAGGCGCGCCGGCAATTTTGACGCCATCGCGATAAACCGATGACCCATGTTTGCCAAGGGTTACAAAAACCAGGGCGCCTTTCCGTGCCGGCAACAGCTTCACGCCTCGATCAAAGTCGCGCGTGCCGGTTAGGAACTCCAGCTCCTCATCGCTAACCTTTAAAATGCTGACTCTGCTGACGAGATCGGACAAGAATGCGACATACTTTTCCGGATCCTGGATCAAAGATTTTCGGACAGTTGGATCGAGAGAGACTGGGACTTGCGCCTTCACAAAGCGATCGGCTAGCGACAAGTAACTTGAAGCGGCTGGCTCATCGGCGAGTACAATCCCGCCGCAATGGTAAAGCGAGAATCTCTCTGGCTGAATACTGGCGAGCTCGTCTTGGCGTACCGAGATATCCGCGGCTCGATCTCGGTAGAAACGAAATTCTGGTTTGCCTTCTTTGTCGACAGCGACGAACGCCAGCATGGTTTTTGTGCCTTCCTCACGGATGACGTGTGTCACATCGAGTGACTCCCGTTTGAGAAAGGCGACTAGCGCGTCGCCGAATTCGTCCGCTCCGACCTTTCCTAAGAATGAAACCGGTACACCGAGTCGCTGTACACCGACTGCAATATTGAAGGGAGAACCTCCTGCCCGCTTATGAAAACCGGTGCTGCCGCCAAGGCCGGCTCCGACCTCAGTCGAAAAGAAATCGAATAACGCCTCACCACTAACCAGGACTGGGGGAATCATTAGGACAGAGTAGCTACTCGGCCGCGCGACTGCAACTGAAACGCCGAGATGGAAACGCCGAGAGCGCCGGGAATGCCGGGAAGGCTGACAGCCCCTGAAAGGGCTTTAATCCGGCGCTCCTGTCGGAGCGCAACAACGTTCTCGCCAGTACACGCTCGGCGCTGAGCGGGGCGCCGCCCTCCATTATCATAGCAAACTCAAATAATGATCTTCGAGCTGCGCTATCTGTTTGTTGAGATCAAAATTGCTCTGGACGATCGTCGCTGCGTTTCTTCCCAATCTCTTCGCTAACTCAGGCTCGGCGGCAATTCGAAGCATCTGTTCTGTCAGCCTGGCCGAATCTGAGACAAGCAACCCCGACACTTCGTGCTCAATTGCCTCGGGAATTCCTCCGTGCCTGGTCGCGATGCATGGCAAACCGGTCGCCATCGCTTCAAGTAAGCTGTTTGGGATACCTTCGCGGTTCCCTTCCTTTGTCGTTTCGCTCGGGTGAAGAAAGATGTGACTCTGGTAGTACACGTCCCGCAGTTCTTCCAGTTTCAAAAATCCAGTGAAATGGATATGGGTCGATTCTCTTAACGACTCGGCCAGTCTTTCAAGTGATCGGCGAAGGGGCCCGTCGCCGGCAATTGTAAGCCGCGCATTTGGCCAGTCCCGCCGAAACTCGGCAAAAGCATGGATCGTTGATGCGAGTCCTTTCTTTTCGATCAAACGGCATGCCTGGAGAATTTGCCAAGAGCCGTCAATCGGATCTGTGCGCTCGCGGTAACTGTATTCCTCAAGAGGTATTCCCGTGCGTTGAATCCTGATCTTGTTCGGCGGACACCCGATTTCAACAAGTGCGTCTGCCAGTGATTGGGAGCGCGCGAGAATCAAGCGTGCGAATCCGAAGACCTCGAGAAGCATCTTTCGTGCGGTAACAGACTGCAGATCGACCTGAACATCCGCTCCGTGAAATGAAACCAGGACCGGCCAGGCGCTGGTTCGCAAGAACGGCAACCAAAAAACCCCGTTGTTCCCGAAGTAGATATGCAACAACCGGCATTGATGCGATGCGAGACCTTTGTTCAGCCCACGAACTTCACTCGGGTACGCTATCTGTGGCTCTTTCTGCAGCTGCACTTTCCAAATGCGTCGCAACGCCCGAGCCCGTGTTCGGCGCAGCAGCGTCACCGATGGAAAAGGGAACCGATCTTCGTTCTCGCGCTTGAAGGCCAACACTCGGGGGGTCACGCGGCTCAAACCGGTGACCTGCCGGTAGACATGCAACATCTCGGGTTTGAGGAAAGTCGGACAAAAAATTCCGATGGTTGGATTGCTGCTCGGCACCACCATCAACTATACGGAAGAGCTCGCCACAAAGAACACAAAGATCACAAAAGTGGGTACTTGTGGACTTGTCTTGCGCGTGAGCGGCGGTGCCTAGATCCCTTCGATGGCGGGCATTGATCAGGTGAACGGACACGCCAATGTCTCAACGCCGACGCCGCCGATTTTCGATGACGTGGACGATCCCACAAGCACACAAGGGGAGCCCAAAGGACAACCGCTCTTGATCTTTGTGCTCTCTGTGATCTTTGTGGCGACCCTTAGAATGCAAACGAGAACAGCTTCAAATATTTCGGCCGCTGTTTTGGATCAAACGGATCGGCGCTAACGACCTGTTCGCCACTACCATATTCGCGCGGTGCGAATGGATTTATCAGTTGGAGCGGGTTTCGCGCTGCCCGAAATTTTTTGTACACAGAAGAATTTGAATTCTGTTCAGAAGGCGGTCGCGGCGGGATGGGCTGAGGGACTACACGAGGCGTGGTTCGAAACTCCTGGGCCACGGCTGCGCTAGTGCAAATCGCAAGTGCGCCGCAGAATGTCAAAACTAGTCTTTTCATAACGCTGCCTCCAAACTGCAGCACAATCTAAACGCGAATTGATTGTCTGGCGACATAGAATTCGAAGCTCTTTTTTACAAACGCAGCGTGTCGTATGCAGCTCTATTGACAAACGATCGAGGTCTCATCCCACAGGCATGCATTGCGCCGCCGATCATCGCATCATAAACG
>JBPYFC010000164.1:0-4247 GCA_051984705.1 Chthoniobacterales bacterium
GCAACAAGCTTGGTCGCGGCGTTGTGGCTTGGCGTTCTTGGGGTGGAGACGAATGCCGCAGAAGTTTCCATCGCGAAAGTCGATGGCGCCATTGGTCCCGCTACAGCGGGTTATCTTTCCCGCAGCGTCGATCAAGCGGACGCGCGACACGCGAACTGTCTGATTGTCGAACTCAATACACCAGGCGGCCTGTTACAATCGACGCAGACCATCGTTCAGAAGTTTTTAGGTTCAAAAACGCCGATAGTTGTTTTCGTGACCCCGATGGGCGCGACCGCTGCAAGTGCCGGATGCTTTATTACGCTGTCGGCTGACATCGCGGCTATGGCTCCGGCGACCACGATCGGGGCGGCGCACCCAGTCGCCATGGGAGGAGCACCGGGAGGGGATCAAACGAAACCAGATGACACGATGGTCAAGAAACTCGAGAGCTTCGCTGCGAGCTATATCGCGGCGATTGCGGCCAAGCGGGGTCGCAATGTGGAATGGGCAAAGTCCGCGGTTGTTCAGAGCGCATCGATAACCGCCGAAGAAGCGCACAAGCTGAACGTGATCCAGATCATCGCAAACGATCGGGAGGATTTACTCCACCAACTGAACGGGCGGGTTGTACGAGGCACCACTCTAGCAACTGAGCACGCACGATTGGTTCGGACGAAAATGACGCCCGCCGAACAGGTTTTCCAGCTCGCCTGGAGACCGGAAGTGATGTTTCTCCTGATGTTGGTCGCCATCTATGGGTTAATCGCAGAAGTGACATCGCCAGGCGCTATCTTGCCGGGAGTTGCTGGTTCCATCGCTCTAGTTCTGGCGCTTTACATGGCGGCGATCCTTCCAGTCAACCTGGCTGGGCTTCTGCTAATCGGGCTCGCGGTGGGATTGTTCATGATCGACGTGTTTGCGACGACGCATGGCATTCTCACAGCAGGCGGTATTATTTCGTTTTTGATCGGTTCAATGATGCTTTTCAATCGAAACGATCCGGTGTTCCGCCTCTCCCTGGCCTATATCATCCCGGCAACGGTGATTACGGCAGCGTTCTTTATCTTTATCGTGGGCAAAGGACTGCGCGCACAGCAGCTGCCAATCAAGGTTGGGAAAGAGACGATGCTGGGCAAGATCGTCCAGGCTTTGACTCCAATCGATGCCAACGGCGGCAAGATCATGGTCGAGGGAGAATATTGGAATGCAACGAGCGAGACTCCAGTCGGACCGGGGCAATCGGTAGAAATTACCGCTGTTGAAGGGCTGACGGTGAAAGTTAAACCAAAAATGCAAGGAGCTTAAACGTGTTTGAAGGTTCGCTGAAGGCGCTGAGTTGGTTGATACCGCTGGTCCTGCTGGCGGTAATCGTCTTTCCGCAGATGATTCGGATCATGCGCGAGTACGAACGCGCGGTTGTCTTCCGGCTGGGCAAGCTGCTGAGAGCAAAGGGACCTGGGATCGTTCTGCTTATCCCTATTGTTGATCGTATGGTTAAGATCGATTTGCGAATCGTTGCGATCGACGTGGCACGCCAGGAGGTTATGACCCGGGATAACGTTCCAGTCACAGTTGACGCTGTAGTTTATTTTCGGGTAGTGGATCCCTCCGCGGCGATCGTTCGAATCGAGAATTATCTGAAGGCGACCTCGCTCATTTCTCAGACAACGCTCAGAAGTGTATTAGGGCAGGCCGAGCTGGACGAGCTGTTGTCTCAGCGGGAAAAGATCAATCTCACTCTTCAGGAAATTATTGATCGGCATACCGATCCGTGGGGAATCAAAGTCACGGGTGTCGAAGTGAAAGATGTTTCGTTGCCGGAAGGAATGAAACGCGCGATGGCACGCCAGGCTGAAACCGAGCGCGAGCGCCGGGCGAAAATTATCAATGCAGAAGGCGAATTTCAGGCCGCGGAAAAGCTGGTGCAGGCGGCAGCGATGATTTCCGAACAACCGATCGCACTGCAATTGCGGTTCCTGCAAACAATGAGGGAAATTTCGAGCGAGCACAATACGACAACGTTTGTGCCGATCCCGCTCGATCTGTTTGCGCCTTTTGTGAAGAAAGCAGGCGAAGGCCAGGGAGGAGCGGGTTCCGGATAGGGCGAGCCTGCGAGAATTGCAGCCGCACGACGTCGCGATAAATCGCGACCCTACCGACGGCAGACCAAGCGCACATCATCGGTAGGGCTGAGCTTTATCCGGCAGTCGCCGGACTCGTTGACGTGGCAAGCAACACACCTCCGTTCTTGAGTTCCAACGCAGACTTGATAAATGGTCCTGCGTCCAAATGAAGGTTTCTGTTGCTCTGACGCTGCTGTTCGTCTTCTCCCTCTCGCTCGCTGCTCAGGATCCGACGGCTCCGGTGATCACTGTTCGAAAAGGTGTCTCCATTATTGCGGATGTGAAAGATGTCACCGGTGCAGCCGGAAGCAGTGCTGTGACTGTTCTAAAGAATGATATCCAGCTTTCCGGCGCGTTGACTCTTGGTGACGCCAATTCGGCGACTGTAACAGTCAGCGGTATCGCAAGCACCGGAGCTTTCAGCGGAAAAGTGACCGACAAAAGTGGCAACCCAATCCTTCAGAAAGCGTACCCCGGTGAAACCCGACACGCGGTTCATGAATTTGTCGATAGTCTGGTGGAAACGCTTACCGGGCAGAAAGGCATCGCTTCATCCAAAATCGCATTTGTCGCCGATCGCACCGGACACAAAGAGATCTATACCTGCGATTACGACGGTAAAAACTTACTCCAGCTCACTCACGACAACGCGATCAGCGTGAGCCCTGCGTTATCGCCCGACGGGAGACGGCTGGCGTACACTGGCTACCAAAGCGGATATGCAGACATCTATCTGGTCGATTTGGCGACCGGGGCCCGCAATCGCATTATCAAGTTCCCAGGAACCAATTCCGGAGCGGCATTTTCACCGGATGGCTCGCACATTGCCTGCACGCTAAGCAAAGATGGTAACCCGGAAATTTATGTGACCGGTCTGAACGGCGAATCGCCGCGACGATTGACGCGCACTCGCGGTGTTGAATCATCACCGACTTGGTCACCAAGTGGATCCGAGATTATTTACTCTTCGGACGATAAAGGAAGCCCGCTACTTTACCGGATTTCTGCGGGAGGCGGCTCGGGCCGATTGCTCTCAACCGGGTACAACTACAACACGGAACCGAGCTGGTCGCCGGACGGCAAGAAAGTAGTGTTCAACGTTCGAAGTGGAGGATTCGAAGTAGCCGTTCTTGATTTAGACTCCGGTTCAACTCGAATCGCATCAAGCGATGGAGAAAGCCCCGCATGGGGTCCCAACTCGAGACACATCATTTTTGCCAGAGGTACCGGTCTGTATCTGCTGGATACAGTGACTGGACATGAAACACGACTAATCGGAGACCTGGGAAGAGTCTCTGAACCAACCTGGTCGAGGTAGGTTGAATATGAGTGTGAGTGCGAGTGAGTGGAGAATGAGCTGAAATTTATGAAGAGAGTTCTGATTCTACTGAGCCTGGTTGCATTCGATCTTGTTTCCTGTAAGACGACAGAAAAGCCCTCGTATGCAGGAACAGACGGCGATTACGTCAACGGGACTCCGCTTCCTGAGCGCCAGGAAGGAGTTTCATTCTTCAGTAACGGTGTTCAAAAAGGTCAGTTCTCTCCAGTCTACTTTGCGTTCGATAGCTTCGAAATCAGCGCGCAAGAAGGTGAAAAGTTAAAGAGGCTGGCCGACTTCCTGAAAGGTGCGCGGAACAATATTATCCTGGCTGGCTTCACTGACGAACGCGGCACCCCCGAATACAACCGGGCTCTAGGAGAGCGCCGAGCACAAGCAGCACGAAACTTTCTCCTCTCACTCGGTGTTTCGCCCGCTCGAATTCAGACCGTCAGCTTTGGCCAGGAAATGCCCGCTGATCCTGGCCATTCAGAGTCAGCATGGGCAAAGAATCGGCGAGTAGAAACCGGCGTTGTTAAGTAGGAGCGCCGACATCGCCGGCATCCGATGACGGCGTTGTCGGCGTTGGTGGCAGTGTCGGCGTTGTTGGCAGTGTCGGCGTTTGACGCGGACGCCTTCGCCTTCCTTGTGTTTTATCTATACCTGGTGTGAAATGTCATTTTCGCCAGTTGAGAATATCCGAGTCACATGGATGACCAGCCGTTGCCGGATGACGAAACGTTAGTTCGCCGAACCCAGGGCGGAGACACCCTTGCTTTTGACGGCCTTTGGCAGAAGTACAGCCCCCGCATCTACTCGCTAAT
>JBPYFC010000165.1:0-7353 GCA_051984705.1 Chthoniobacterales bacterium
GCGTTTGTCGCGACCAGATAGTCAGCAAGATTTGCGTTCGCGAATCGGCCTGTCTTCTCCTCGAGCTTAGTGCCTTCCAAAAGCGCCATACCTATGCCGAACACGACTCCTCCTATGATCTGACTTCGCGCCGTTTTGGCACTTACAACTTTGCCGATGTCCATGACTGTCGTGATTCGTCGAACGCGGATTTCACTTGTCCACCGATTTACGCCGACCTCGCAGAACTGCGCACCAAATGAATGAAACGCATATTTCGCCTCTTCTTCGCCAGGCTCGGCCGAGTCGGTTGCATCAATCGCACCGCGGCCAATGCTGGTCAGGAACGCGCCAAAATCCTGCCGATCGCTGCCTGACACCAGCTCACCATTTTCGTAACTGATTTCTTCCGGTTTCTTTCCACCAAAAGGCGATTTCTTCTGCCGTGTCGCGAGCTGGATCAGTTTCTTTTTTGCCGCTTCAGCAGCCTTTTGGATCGCGGGCGTAACGCTGGCAACAGACTGTGATCCTCCGGAAACAGGCGCTGGAGGTAATACCGAGTCGCCCAAATCGGGATGAACTCTATCAAGAGGCAACCCTAGAGCATCGGCTGCAACGATGGCCAAAACAGTCCATGTACCGGTGCCCAGATCTTGAGTTGCCGAAGAAACCAGAGCTGTTCCATCTGCCTGAAATCTGATTTTCGCCGACGCTTTGCTCCGATGCGCAGGGTAAAGCGCAGTAGCCATACCCATGCCGACCAGCCAATCGCCATCGCGAGCGCTGCCTGGACTGGCGCTTCGTTTGGACCAGCCAAATTTATCGGCTCCGATCCTGTAGCAATCGGCTAGACTCTTTTCTGACCAGGGCACGTTCCTTCCCGGATAAACTGTCGCATCATTCTTCAACCGCAGCTCGATCGGATCCATTCCGAGTTTGACTGCCAGCTCATCCATCGCGCACTCCAGCGCAAACATTCCAGGCGCCTCACCGGGTGCTCGCATGAAGGTCGGCGGACTGATATCGAACGGCACCAATTTGTGGCTGACCAAAATATTCGGCGACTTGTACAGGAAACGCGACGTACGATGCGCAGCCGCTTCAATAAATGTTCCGGAAAAAGAGCTAGTGGATTGGACCTCGTGTTTGACGGCGTTGAGTGTCCCGTCTTTCGAGGCGCCCAAAGAAATCTTCTGAACCAGCGAGGGACGATGGCCTACCAGCGTAAACATCTGTTCACGGCTGAGAATCGTTTTAATTGGGCGCCCGAGCGCTCGTGCTGCTGCTGCCGTAACCGGTGAATGCATCCAGGTTGCCCCTTTGCAGCCAAAGCCGCCTCCGACGAATGGGCAGACAATGCGCACTTTGCTTTCATCGATACCGAGCATAGCCGCAAGATTCTTTTGCTGGCCGATCACCCCCTGCGTCGCATCATAGAGCGTCAGTCGATCCCCTTCCCACACCGCTGTGGTCGCATGGGGCTCCATCGGGTTATGATGGTGGATAGGTTCCTCATAACTCTCTGCCACAGTTAGTTCGCTCTGCTTCAGGGCCTCATCGATCGATGAGACACCTTCTCCCAAGATCGCCGTGGTCGCTTTGTCGCGATCGATCTGCTCAGGTACAACTGCGCCTCCAACACCTTTTTCCCAAGTGGTAATGGGAGCGCCCTCAGACACGTAGTCGATCTTGACCTGCATCGCCGCGTCACGCGCTTGTTCAAACGACTCAGCAACGACTAAACCAACGATCTGTCCGTAGTACCGAACATTTTCATCCTGAAGCGGAGGAGTGTTCTCTCCAGTAGTTGCGCCCTCACCACGCTCCAGACCATTGTAGAGCTTGAATGAACGAAACGGAGTAAAAACGGCAAGAACGCCTGGAGCCTTCTCCGCCCCTGCAGTATCCACTTTCTGGATTTTGCTTTTTGATTGCCGGCTGGTGATCAAGTACCCGAATGCCAGATTATCCGGGCGCCAATCGCCTGCGTAACGGGCCCCACCCGTAACCTTGAGCCGGCCATCGACACGGTTTTGCGCAGTGCCAATTAATTGGGCGCTCATGCGAGATCTCCGACTTTCATCAGCGCGCGCATAACAGTTCTTTGAAGGAGCGCAACCTTGAACCCATTGTGTTTAAGTGGTTTGGCGCCTTCCCCAGCGAGTTTTGACGCGGTGTCGAACGTTTGCTCGTTCAACGGCTTGCCAACAAGCGCCTCGCGAACTCTCGGCAATTTCCAAGGCTTGGTACCGACTCCGCCCGCCGCAATCCGGGCGTCTCGGATCTGGTTTCCATCCGTATCCAAAGCAACAGCTATCGACGTAAGCGCGAACTCGTAAGATTCACGATCGCGAATTTTGACGTAGGTCGACCGCTGCGCCCACGGCAGCCGAGGAACCAGGATTTCGGTGATCAATTCGCCCGGCTTCAGCTGTGTCTCTTTATCGGGCGTTTCGCCTGGAAGCAGATAAAAGTCGTCGAGATTAATCGATCTGGTTGCACCGCCATGGTGCAAACGGATCGATGCATCTAGAGCAACCAGGGCCACAGCAAGATCGCTCGCATGAGTCGCTACACAGGACGAGCTCGTTCCGAGAATCGCATGCATCCGGTTTTCGCCATCAAAGGCGGAGCAACCGGTCCCAGGTTCGCGTTTGTTGCACGGCGTATGAACATCCCGGAAATGGCCGCACCGCGTCCGTTGTAGCAGGTTCCCGCCCATGCTTGCCATGTTTCGAATCTGAGTCGAAGCGCTTTGAAGCAGCGCTTCAGAAATCACTGGATAGTTCTTAACTACATCCGCGTGTGCCGCCACGGCGCTCATTTTCTCTAAAGCTCCGATTCGCAGCCCATCCTTGCCGAGCTCGATTCCGCGCATGGGCAAAGCATTGATGTCGACCAGCCGCTCAGGGGTCATGACCTCAAGCTTCATCAGGTCGATCATGGTGGTTCCGCCTGCGATAAAGCTGGATTTGCTGCTCTCTCCGGCGTCCGAGAGCGAGCCAGGAGACTTGTAGGTGAACGCGCGCATTACGCCACCCCTCCTTGCATTTTTGGAGCCGCCATTTTTATCGCGTCGACAATGTTCGGGTACGCACCGCATCGGCAAAGGTTGCCCGACATGAATTCGCGGATCTCTGTATCGGAGCCGCTGTGCCCGTCCTGGATACATGCGACCGCAGACATAATCTGGCCAGACGTACAATAACCACACTGAAACCCGTCGCAGGCGATGAATGCCTCTTGCACCGGATGCAGTTCGTCGCCTTTGGCGAGTCCTTCAATGGTTGTAATTTCTTTTCCACGCGCCATCACTGCCAATGTGAGGCAGGAGAGCACGCTTTTGCCGTCGATATGGACGGTGCAAGCTCCGCACTGGCCGTGATCACAACCTTTCTTAGTGCCAGTCAGTTGAATCCGATCCCTGAGCGCGTCTAGCAACGTCACTCGCGGATCGATACGCAGCGTCTCGTTCTTGCCGTTGACTTTCAGGCTGACCTCCATCAAACCGCTCTCGGTCTTTGAAGGTTCTTTCGACGCAGATTTTTCCGCTGCCTGCTTAGCTCGTGCCAACGGTGTGACAACCGTCAAGCCAGCTGAAATAGCTGCTAACCGCCCTAGGAACTCTCTACGAGAAGAACCGTTTTCGGATTGAGAAAGCGGTTGGTCCTCCTGATTTTCGCTCTTCCTCATGAAACTTCTCCTATTAGGGAAGGATGTATGGGCGTTTGCCCTTATCCTCCCGGATTTGGTGAGGGCCTCGTCCGCCTACAAACAGCCGGGCGCGAAGCGCACTCCGGCCACCAACGAGACCACAGTTTGAAGACGGCTGGGAGACCATTGGTGTTACAACCTGAACAATACGATACAAAGCCGGAACGAAGAATCCAGTGGGAGAAGGCTGGAATCCCCGAGAATGGCGGGGTCGGAATACAGAATGGCGGGATTGGCGAGCGCGGAATACGGAATACAGAATACAGGAGACAGGAGACGGGAGCCTAAGAACTACTGGCTACCTGAGCGCACGCCGAAGGCAAAATACACAATACCGAGGGGTCGACTCTCCTATCTCCTATCTCCCGTCTCCTGTATTCCGTATTCTGTATTCCGTATTCCATATTTCCCCCGCCGTTTGCGGCGCTTCAGTTCTCGGCGCTTCAGTTGCCGGTGCTAGTCCCTGCAGTATGTTGCCTTCTTCATGACTACAAGTGCACAGAAAACCGTTGGCGTAATCGGACTTGGAATTATCGGTTCGCGCATCGCGAGGCACCTGCGCAAAGCCGGGTTTGACGTCCATGTCTGGAACAGAACAAAGAAAGATGAGCCCCAGTTTGCCGACTCACCGGCCGATCTGGCGAAACAGTGTTCAGTGATTGAAATCTTCGTGTCCAACGATGCGGCTGTTCTGGAGACTATCCGACGGCTGAAGTCCGCATTGACTAGGGATCACCTTCTGATCATTCATTCGACAATCTCTCCCGAGACAGCGAAAAAGGCGCGCGAAGAAGTCAGCGGAACCGGTGCGCACCTTATTGATGCACCTTTTACTGGCAGCAGAGACGCGGCACAGAATGGTCAGCTGATGTATTACCTGGCAGGCGATCCAGCGGACCTAGAGCGCGCCAAGCCGTTCCTGCAAGCAAGCAGCAAAGGGTTGTTGTTATTCGACAAATTCGGCGATGCCAGCACAGTGAAGATCGCGACAAACATGGTCACCGCGGCAATCGTTCAGTCGTTGAGTGAGGCTTTGGCAATTTGTGAGCGAGTTGGAATATCTCCAGAAAAATTCGCGTTGGCTGTGCAAAACAACGCCTGCCGATCTGGCGCCAGCGATCTCAAGCTTCCCCTGATCATAAAGCGCGATTTCGAGCCGCATTTCTCAGTTTCAAACATGTTCAAAGATTCCAACCTCGCTCTGGAACTCGGTTCGAAATTTGGATTGGAGTTGCCGGCGACGATTGGTACAAACAAAGTGTTAGCCGTAGCAAGCGCGAAAGGTTGGAACGATCGCGATTACGCTATTGTGTCGGAATTGATCCGAAAACCGGAATAACGGGGTTGCTATGCTCTTTGATCTGAGCGACCGCGCGAAGTTTGTGGTAAGCGGCGCAGATGCCTTGCGCTTTCTCAATGGCCAGCTAACGAATGACGTCGCAGCTTTAGCGCCGGGTCAGGCCTTGTATGCGTGCGCATTGACCGTCAAAGGCAAGTTGTGCGCCGACCTTTATGTCACAAGGCTCCAGGACAAGATCTATCTCGATTGCGACCCCGTTTTGCGAGATACCCTGCGAGCTCGCCTGGAAAGATACATTATCGCTGACGATGTAGTTTTGGAGGAAGCCGATCTCGGGCTCATGCATTGGCTCGGCCAACTCGATTCCGCTAAGATCAAGAATACGCTCTCGACCATTCAATCGAACCGGTTCGGCATCGCCGGAGTTGATTTCTGGTTCCCGAACTCGGAGAAGGCAGCTCTTTTAGAGGTTTTGCCAGAGCCGCTTTCCGGTCCAGACGAGACCGAAGTTTTCCGCATCGAACAGGGAATTCCGCGCTGGGGTACTGAACTTTCGGAGTCTGTGATCCCCAACGAAGCCGGCCTGCAAGATCGCGCGATCAGTTACATTAAAGGATGTTACGTCGGGCAAGAAGTGATCAGCCGCATAAAAAGCATCGGGCATGTAAACCGTCATTTGTGCGGCCTGATTGCTCCTGCCGAACTCGTTACTGGAGACCAGCTATTTTCGGATTCGGATGGAAAGGCCGTCGGTAACGTCACGAGTGTCTGTAGTAGCGCCAAAGTAGGCGGGACTATCGCCCTCGCGTATATCCGGCGCGGCTTTGATGAACCCGGTTCAAAGCTCGCAGTTCGCCGCGATTCAGGCTTGATTGGTATCGCGGAAGTTCGCAGCCTTCCGTTCATCACTTCCGAATGAACAAATTGATCTTGTTAGCGTTGTTTGTGCCGCTTGCTACGTGTCTGGCAGAACCTGTGGCGGTCTTTGACGTACATTGGGGGCACAAGAAATCGCGCCAGGTCCGCAGTTTTGCCATTGCGGTCGATCATGCCGCTGCGCCTCAAACCGCTGCCAATTTCATGCGCCTGGTTCAAGACGGTTTCTATCGGAAGACGATATTTCATCGAGTGTTTCCCGGATATCTGGTTCAAGGCGGTGATCCAATCACAAAACATAAAGATCGGTCTGCGATGGGTACCGGAGGACCGGGGTACACACTCGGCGCGGAGATCCGCCTTAACCACGTACGCGGAGCTGTTGCCATGGCGCGTTTGCCGGACAACATCAATCTGATCCGCCAATCAAACGGCAGCCAGTTCTATGTTTGTCTCCAAAGTATCCCCAGCCAAAACGGTAAAGACACAGTCTTTGGACACGTCATTTCCGGCCTGGAAGCGCTGAATGAAATCAGCCGGATGCCGGCAGACAGCAACGCTAATCCGGATGAGCGCGTTGAGGTCGATCGTACCTATCTGATTGATCGCTCACAGCTCGGGACTCGCAGGCGCTAAGCGCCTGCGGTGCCAGCGCCGTTCCGCGTTTGGCGTTTGGCGTTTGGAGAATAGGACTGCCGCTCCTTCAGAGAGCGCGCGCTTCAACTTCTAAAGCCGGTTCGTGGCGGATATCGCCGTTTCGCCGTTTCGCCGTCTCGCCTCATCGTTCCCCACCTCTCACCTCTCACCTCTCACTTCTCATCTCTCACAACGACGCGCTCTCCTCTCCTCTGCGAGGTCAGCATAATACAAGCAACGATCAGAGCTACGATGATGACCGACGAGTTGATCCGGCTGAGGTGCAATCCGCCTTGCGCAACAGGTTTTGTGAGAAGATCGCCAAGCGCTGCGCCAAGCGGACGTGTCAGAATAAAGGCCGACCAGAAGACTAGTGTGCGAGAGAGATTGGTGAAAAAATAAGCGGCAGCAATCAATGCTAACGCGCCGGTGAAAACGAGCGCTGCTCCTTCGTATCCCAAGCCGGAGGTATCGGCAAAGAAATCGCCCAGAGCTGTTCCAAGTGTGTTGGAAAATAGGATCGTTACCCAATAGAAAATTTCCACTCTGCGCGATGTTATTTCGCTGAATGACACTGAACCGATAACTAATCTCCATAGTCCGAGAACAATCATCAATGTCGCGAAAAGTGTGAGTGATCCGCCGATATACCCGATGCCAAGGGAGCGATCTGCAAAATCCGCCATAGTTGTTCCGGCAGTGGTAGTGGCGACGATTACCGCCCAGTACAAGAACGGACGAAATTCTTTTGACGCAATTTGTGCTGCTAACGTGACGATGAAGAACCCGAAGAAAATAACCGAGCTGACTGCGTACCCCAGGTGCATCGTCATCGACAGCGCGTCGCC
>JBPYFC010000166.1:0-4759 GCA_051984705.1 Chthoniobacterales bacterium
TCGATAGTGTCGGCCAAATACCACGGAAGGCAGAGGGTTGAGGGGGTGGGGAAAGCGTCACGCCCAGAAAAGGGAAAATGAGCGCTGCGATCGATACCAAAACGGATTCTGGGGAAACAAGAACCTCCGAGGCCGATGCTATTCTGGGGCCCAGATTGTCATTTTCGCTTGCCATCAGACCGAGAGAATGCCAAGAAGCGCGCGTTGTGCAACCGGTAAGGACGGAAAGAATTTCGCCAAGCCGCTAAGCCTTTCTGCACACTTGGACGCCTGAGCTGGGGCCGATCTTCTACGCCGGGTTGTCAGACAGTCTGCACGCCGCCACTCTCCGGCCCTAAAGAGCCGTGTCCCGCTTGCTTGCATGCTGATCGCCCCCAATCTAGCGTCCTGCATGTTGACCCCGCCTCTTTGCCCCCGTCTTCGGCTTCTGCTCCCGTTACTTCTGCTGCCCGCTGTAGCCTCGGCTCTTGATCCGAAGAGTATGGATCTGCAAGCCGCGCCGAGTAGCGACTTCTATGAGTACGCTAACGGAACCTGGATTAAAGATCACCCGATTCCGCCAGAGTTTTCGCAGTGGAGTACCGGCCAAGAGTTGCGCGAGCGCAACTATGCAGCACTCCGAGAAATTCTAGACGCCGCCGGAAACGCCGTTCGACAGGGCGAAGTGCTGCCGGGAAGTCCGCGTGCTTTGGTAGGTCAATTCTATCTAAGCGGGATGGATGAAGAAAAGATCAACGCCGAAGGTGCTAAACCGCTTCAAGCCGAACTGGACGCCATCGCCAAAATTACCGATGCCAAACAATTGGCACCATACGTTGCTCATATTCATGGCGAGGGCATTGGCGCATTGTTTGAGATTACCGGGGATCAGGACGCAAAAGAGAGCACAAACCAGATCGCAATCATGACGCAAGGCGGCCTGGGACTGCCGAACCGCGACTATTATCTCAAGGAGGACGACCAATCCAAGAAACTGAGGGACCAATACGTTGAGCATGTCTCTAAAATGTTTCAGCTGTTAGGAGACCCTGAACAGACGGCAGCCGACAACGCAAAAAAGGTCTTCGAGTTTGAAACGGAACTGGCAAAAGCATCGAAGACACCAGTCGAATTACGAAGTCCGGAAGAGAATTATCACAAAATGCCAATTGCTGATCTGGAAAAACAGGCCGTCGGCTTCGATTGGACTACTTACTTTGACGCTTTAGGTCTTTCCAAAGAACAGGTGTCACAAATTGATGTGAAGCAACCTGAATTCTTCAAACGAGTCGGCGAGCTGATCGCGAGCACGCCACTCGATACGTGGAAATCTTACTTTCGATGGAATTTGATTCGTCAATGCTCCCCTTACCTAAGTGCGCCGTTCGTGGACGAGAATTTTAGATTCTATAAACAGATATTAACCGGGGTTAAAGAGAATCAGCCGCGCTGGAAGCGAGTCTTGGTGGAGATTGATGGCGATGTCGGCGAGGCCCTGGGACAACTTTACGTCGAAAAATATTTTCCACCGGAAGCGAAAAAGCGAGTGCTCGCGATGGTGAACGACCTCAAGAGCGTTTTGCGGGACAAGATTCAGAATCTCGGCTGGCTCGGAAAAGAGACACGGGCTGCAGCCTTGCAAAAGTTAAGCGCGTTCGGAGTAAAAATAGGTTATCCGGACAAGTGGCGCGACTATACCGGGATCGAGATCAAAAACCAGCCCTATGTCTTAAACGTGCTGGCCGCAGGAGCGTTCGAAGCAAAGCGGGTCCTTTCCAGAATCGGCAAGCCGGTTGACAAGAACGAATGGGAGATGAGCCCTCCTACAGTCAATGCTTACTACACTGAACATCGGAACGAAATCGTATTCCCAGCAGGAATCTTGCAGCCTCCGCTATTCGACATGAAAGCCGATGACGCCACCAATTACGGAGGCATTGGAGCGGTGATTGGCCATGAGATGACACACGGTTTCGACGACCAGGGACGCAAATTCGATGGGCAGGGCAACATGAAGAACTGGTGGACAAAAGAAGATGAGAAGCGGTTTCAGGAACGGAGCAAAAAGATCGTCGAGCAGTTTAACGGTTATGTTGCGGTCGACGACCTGCATGTGAACGGCGAGCTGACCCAAGGAGAAAACATTGCGGATCTCGGCGGAGTCAAAATCGCCTATTCAGCCTTTCAAAAGGCTTTGCAGAGGAAACCAGTAGCTGAACGGAATCAAAAAATCGATGGACTAACGCCTCAGCAACGATTCTTTGTCAGCTTCGCGCAACTCTGGAGAGCTAATCTCCGGCCGGAAGCGCTTCGGCTGCTTGTTAAGACGAATCCGCATAGCCCTCCCAAATTCAGAGTGCTTGGGCCGCTGAGCAATCTCCCCGAATTCGCGCAGGCGTTTCATATCCCGGAAAATAGCCCAATGATGCGCCCAGCCGCGGAACGGGTGAATATTTGGTGAGATTAACGCCGCGACACGCGCGGCTGTAAGGCGGCAGAGGCAGTTCGACTGGGCTCACCGTCTCCTGCCGCCCTTCTGCGCCTCAAAAACCGATAGGCCCTTTCGGGCCCTTGTCAGTCTTCTTACTCGCATCTAGCATTCGCGATGCGTTTAGCAGCTCTTTCCGTTCCCTTCCTTTTTGCGATTGCCGCCTATTCGTCCGAAACTCCGGCGATCGATCCTAAAAACATGGATCCCTCGGTAAAGCCGGGCGTCGATTTCTACCAATACACGAACGGTTCGTGGCTTAAGAACACTGAGATCCCGGCCGACTACAGTGAATGGGGATCGTTTGAAGAGCTTGTTGAACGCAACTACCAGATCCTGCATGAGATCCTTGAAGATAGCGCCGCTGACGTAAAGAGTGGGAAAGCTCCGACCGGCAGCATCCGTGCGTTAGTGGGGCAGTATTATGCCAGCGGAATGGATGCAGACCTGATCAATGCGCAAGGCGCGAAACCTCTCCAGCCGGAGTTGGATGCAATCGAGAAAATCGCTGATTCGAAAGAGATTACACCGTACCTGGCACACCTTCGAACTCTTGGGATCGGCGCGTTATTCGGTTTTACAGGAGACATCGATCAGAAGGACAGTACCAATCAGATTGGAATCGCGACTCAAGGTGGTCTAGGCCTGCCGGATCGGGATTACTATCTAAAAGATGACGAACAATCGAAGAAGGTCCGCGATCAATACGTCGAGCACATTACCAAGATGTTCCAGCTACTGGGCATCCCGGACCAGGAGGCGGCAACTCAAGCAAAACAGATTCTGGCGTTCGAAATCGAGCTTGCAAAAGCTTCTAAAAGCAAGGTGGACTTGCGGGTTCCGGAAAAGAACTACCACAAGATGCTGATTGCAGATTTGGAAAAGCTTGCCGGGGGATTCGATTGGTCCGCCTATTTTAACGGGCTGAATCTCTCAAAAGAGCAAGTTGCGAAGCTGGACGTCGAACAGCCTGAGTTCTTCAAAAGCGTGGCCAAATTGATGGCCAGTACGCCGATTCCTACCTGGAAAGCATATTTGAGGTGGAATCTGATCAGCGCCACGGCCTCGGATCTTAGCGATCCGTTCGTAGATGAAGCATTCCGATTCCGTCAGGTTCTCACCGGTCAAAAAGAGAATCAGCCCCGATGGAAAAGAGTTCTGGAGGCTATCGATACCGGAGCCGGAGAGGCATTGGGCCAGTTGTATGTCGAAAAGAATTTTCCGCCTGAAGCAAAACAGCGTGCTCTGGCGATGGTCAATGACCTGAAGCAGTCGCTCAGAGAAAGAATTGAAAAACTGGGCTGGATGGGGCTCGCAACTCGCGCCGCCGCTTTGAAGAAACTGGACGCGTTCGGCGTTAAGATCGGTTATCCCGACAAATGGCGAGATTACTCGACCCTGGAGATCAAGGCCCAGCCTTACGTTCTAAATGATCTAACTGCCTCAGCTTTTGAGGCTAAGCGCCAGCTCGCGAAGATCGGCAAACCGGTCGATAAGAGCGAGTGGGGGATGAGTCCGCCGACCGTCAATGCCGAGTACACTCCGCAACGAAACGAGATTTCCTTTCCCGCAGGAATTCTTCAACCGCCTTTCTTTGATGCCAATGCCGACGACGCCGTTAACTATGGCGGAATCGGGGCGGTGATTGGACACGAAATGACCCACGGCTTCGATGACCAAGGCCGTAAATACGATCCACAAGGGAATATCAAGAATTGGTGGACGACTGCCGATGAAAAACGGTTCGAAGAACGCGGCAAAAAGATAGTCGATCAATTCAACAGCTACGTGGTAGTCGATGACTTGCATGTAAATGGCAAGCTTACCGAAGGCGAGAATATTGCTGATTTAGGAGGAGTGAAAATCGCCTACGTGGCCCTTGAAAAAGCCTTGCAGCGAAAACCGGCCGACCAACGCGCCGATAAAATCGATGGGTTCACGCCGGAACAACGATTTTTCCTGTCATTCGCCCAGATCTGGAGAAACAACATTCGTCCCGAATACGCCAGGCTTCTGATCAAGGTTGACCCACACAGCCCAGGCAATTTCCGAGCTAATGGACCGTTAAGCAATCTGCCCGAGTTCGCTCACGCATTCCAGATTCCCGATAACAGCCCCATGGTTCGTCCCCCGGCCCAGCGAGTGAATATCTGGTAAATTCAATGCCAACAGCGCCGACACCGCCGGCATCGGACGCGACACGCGGAAGACGGAGCAACGAAGGGGATTTGTCCTACAAGGCTTCGGCCAGCCACAGCGCGAGATTGTGGCCGCTGCCGGCGATGCCGGCGT
>JBPYFC010000167.1:0-2638 GCA_051984705.1 Chthoniobacterales bacterium
GCACCGGCTTCACCGAAGGCACCAAGATTCTTCCCAGGATAAAAGCTAAAGCAGCCCGCGTCGCCCATGGTGCCTGCTTTCCGGCCTTTGTACTCTGCGCCGTGCGCCTGGGCGGCATCCTCAACCACGAAAAGTCCGTTTGCTCGTGCGAATTCCAGAATCGGATCCATATCAGCCGGTTGTCCGAAAAGATGCACGGGTATGATCGCTTTGGTTCGTTCGGTCAGACTCTTCTCGAGCTCGGCCGGGTTCATCGTAAACGTGTCTGGATCGACATCGACAAATACCGGGCGCGCGTTGCAGTAACTGATTGCCTCCGCGGTGGCGATAAAAGTGTTTGGAACCGTGATGACTTCGTCGCCTTCACCAATCCCGAGACCCAGCAGAGCCAGCCAAAGAGCGTCGGTCCCATTGCCCACCGCGATGGCATTGGAGGATCCGCAGAATTCAGCAAATTCTTGTTCGAACTTCTCTACAAACGGTCCGCCGGCAAAGGCGCTGGTTTCGATTACTTCGCCGATGGCGCGATTGAACTCTTCGATATAAGGGGCGTGGTGCGCCTTTAAATCAAGAAAGGGAACTTTCATGTTGCGTTTAGTTATGCCTTGGAGTCGAGAACTCAGGCCAAGAGCTTCACTCGCTACATCGAGCGAAAGTGAAGCCTGGCCTGACACTCATCCAGCAAATGCTTCAACCTGGAGAAGCTCTTCGGCTTCTACCGCAGCGCGAGGCGGCACCGCTTTAGTCGGTTGAGAAAATGTGACAGGTGCGCCGTTCATTTTGATTGAGGCGCTCGCCGCTTCAAGGATCCTGACCATCTCCAGTCCCTTGCGACCATCGGTTAACGGTTCGGAATTTGTCCTGATGCAGTCGATAAAATGTTGGCATGCCAGCTTCAGTGGCTCCTCCTGGTGGAGGTAAGGGATATAACTGTCGCCGTAATGATAAGAATATTGGAATTCGGCGAACGTGTCGTAGTGCGGCGGCCGCTCCACCCGAGCATCGTAAATGCGGATTTTTTCCCGTGTGCGCAAATCGTCATACACGATCATTCGTCGTGTGCCGACGATGGTCATTTCGCGAATTTTGCGGGGTTCGAGCCAGCTGCTTTGGATGGTTGCGAAACGTTTGCCAGAAAAGGAGAGAGACATGTTTGTCACATCCTCGACCCCGGGAGTGATGTGAGCGTTGCCCTGGCAATTAATTCTGGTGGGAAATTCGTTTAGAATATGGAGAATGATCGAGATATCGTGTGGCGCCAGATCCCAGGCGACATTGATGTCCTTTTGGAATAGCCCAAGATTGAGACGGCGGCAGTTGATGTATCGGATCTCACCCAGATCGCCAGCTTGAACGATCTGCGCGATCTTTTGCACTGGCGACGAATACAGAAACGTGTGATCAAGCATCAAAGTGAGACCGTTGCGGTCCGCAATCTCGATCAGTTCTTCGCATTCGGCTGAAGAAGAAGCCATCGGCTTTTCGATCAGCACGTGTTTGCCCGCGAGGAGGGCTGCCTTAGCCAGCGAAAAGTGGTGCTTTACCGGCGTAGCGATGA
Source organism: Chthoniobacterales bacterium (assembly GCA_051984705.1). Taxonomy (GTDB): domain Bacteria; phylum Verrucomicrobiota; class Verrucomicrobiia; order Chthoniobacterales; family JAFAMB01; genus JBKPBY01. The sequence goes on from JBPYFC010000167.1 coordinate 1,559, forward strand.
CCACCGCATCCACGTTGGCGTTGTTTAGAAGCTGCTGCGTCTGCGTCATGCCCTCAACGTCCGGATACAATGTGCGGACGTGTTTGAGGCGTTCCACATTCAAGTCGCAGACGGCCTTGAGCCGGCAGTCCGGAAGACTTTTGAAATTACGGACAAGAAGGGGTCCCCAATAACCGCACCCGATAATCCCAACAGAGATTTGCTTCTTCATACTTTTCGAGGTGATTCCGTCAAGCCGTGGAAACTTGGCGGGCGAAGGCGTTCACTTTGGCGGCGGGGCGGCGTCACGGCCCGTGATTCGAAGACCTGACCGACCATCACGGCGCAGGTTTTGAAAAGAATCTTGAGATCCAGCAACAAAGACAGGTTTTTCAAATAAAACAGGTCCATCGCGATCATCTCGTTGAACGTCGTTTTATTTTTACCGTTCACCTGCCAGTACCCCGTAAGGCCCGGCAAACCGTTCACACGCTCGCGTTGCCATGGCTGATAATGGGCGAATTCATTTGGAAGGCAGGGCCGCGGACCAACCAGACTCATCTCGCCACAAAGGACATTGAAAATCTGAGGTAATTCATCCAGGCCGCTCGCACGCAGAATCCGACCGAAAGGCGCCAGTCGCGGGTCACCGTAATCGTCGAGCTTCGCCATGGGCGAATTGACCCGGATCAATTCTTCTAAGTATCGCTCATGGCTTTCAGTCTCGGCGCTCACTTTCATTGTTCGAAACTTCCAAATAAGAAAATGCCGGCCACCCATTCCTACGCGTTTCTGCCGGTAGAAAATCGGCCCCGGAGAAGCCAGCCTTGTCACCAACATGAGTAAGATCATCACCGGCAACCAGATTGGCAGGGCAAGGAGAATGCATGTGCAGTCCAGAACGGATTTCCAGCCAGGAACGCGATGAGCCCGCAGGTCTGAAAAGTCGTATGCAATACCAGCAGGTGCCGTCCCGTTTCCGGTCGAGCCGTTAGAGGGCAAGCTGCCGCCCTTGGTCGCCCGCCCTACACGCGGGAGATAACCTTCTATCCTCATCTGTTGACTTCCTCCAACCTCTGCTAACCCGCTAACTGCGCGGGA
>JBPYFC010000168.1:0-9134 GCA_051984705.1 Chthoniobacterales bacterium
CAGAATCACTCGTCAAGGTCTTGCTGGATCGTTTGCAGGGATGTCAGGCAACAGGAATCGATCTTTAACGGGCTTCTGAACTGGGAGGTCGATGCATCGTTCTTTCCGCAGCTGGAGCTTCCGGCAATCGAAGGAGCGGTGCCCGATCCCGAGATTGTGGCTGAACGATTAGATGTGCTTCGTAAGATCGCCGAAAACAAGCGGACTATTCTCGTGCTCACACGCGAATCGCTCGATGACGTCGTTCCTGCACCAGATCAACTGCGGCGGGAGATCGTGCCTCTGCGAAAAGGGGCCCAGCTGGATCGCGAAGCGTTGCTGGAAAGGCTCGCCGGCGGTGGTTATGAGCGCGTTTCACAGGTAACCGCGCGCGGACAATATGCGGTCCGAGGCGGCATCCTGGATGTCTTTTCCTGGCACCACGCGTTGCCAACTCGGATAGAATTCTTTGGTGAAGAGATTGACTCGCTCCGCGAGTTCGATCTGGATGACCAACGTTCCGTTCATACCGTCGATCGTGCGGAAATCTTGATCGGTGGACTCGAGGAAAATCAGGTCTCCTTACGCGATTACCTGAGCAAAGGGAGTTTCCTGGTTGATGTCGATGCAGGAGCTCCTGACCCTAAATTTGTGGTTACAGCCGGTGCTGTGAGCGGTGAGTCGATCGAAGACTATGCCGGAGCGTTTTTCGAAACCGGGTTTCAAGATTTCGAAGCGGGCGATTTTCTGGTCCAAGAAACGAAACGTGGGACCGCTTTGAATCAGGTCCGAACCTGGATCGAAGAAAGCTGGTGGATTATCGCTCTTTGCCACAACGAAGGCGAAATCGAAAGGCTGCGGGATGTACTGGGAGACAATGACGTCGATACCGATAGGCTAGAGTTTCTGGTCGGTTCCCTGAACAATGGGTTTATCTATCCGGCCGGCAAACTCGCGGTCTTGTGCGACGCGGAGATCTTCGGAAGATATCAAGTCCCCAGTGCACGCCGGTTAGCTCTTCGGCGAGCCCGGCTGAGAGCGGGTCGGGCTCCGATCGATTTTTCAGAGATTGCCGACGGCGATCTGGTCGTTCACGTCGAACATGGGATCGCTCGCTATCGCGGCATCCAAAAACTCCAGCACGATGGAGTTGAGCAGGAAACTGTGATGCTCGAGTTCGCCAATGACACGCGGCTCTTTGTGCCGTTCGAGCAAGCGTTTCTCGTTTCCCGATACGTCGGCATCGGGAAACGTTTTCCTCCTTTAAGCGTTCTTGGAGATGCCCGATGGAGCCGGGCAAAAAAAGCGGCTGAGAACGCCGTTTTCGACTATGCGGCCAGACTGTTAAAGGTGCAGGCAGAACGGAACACAGCCACGGGATTTGCCTATCCTGCAGACAGCCGATGGCAGCGCGAATTCGAAGGGTCTTTTCTCTACAAGGAAACTGTTGATCAAGGGCGAGCGATTCTCGAAACAAAGGCCGATATGGAATCCCTACAGCCGATGGATCGGCTGATTTGTGGCGACGTGGGCTACGGCAAAACAGAGGTCGCCATTCGTGCCGCGTTCAAAGCTGTGATGAGCGGGAAACAGGTTGCCGTGCTTGTACCGACCACGGTTCTCGCGCAACAACACTACAATACGTTTCGCGAGCGCATGTCCGACTATCCAGTTCGCGTCGAGATGTTAAGCCGGTTCCTTTCACAGCGTGAGCAGAAAGAGATTTTGCAGGGACTTCGAACTGGATCGGTCGACATTGTGATCGGAACCCACCGCCTCATTTCTCCCGACATCGAGTTTAAGGATGTCGGACTGATCGTGATCGACGAAGAACAGCGCTTCGGTGTCAAACACAAGGAACGGTTCAAAGAACAGTTCAAGCTGATTGATATTTTGACGCTGTCGGCCACGCCGATTCCGCGAACACTCTACCTCTCGCTGGTCGGCGCCAAAGATATGTCAATCATTGAAACGCCACCGCCGAATCGGTTACCGGTTGAGACAGCGATTTGCGGCTACGATGAGCGGATCATCCGGGACGCGATCCAACGTGAATTGAAACGAAACGGCCAGGTCTATTTCTTGCATAACCGGGTGCAAACGATTGAGCGAGTGGCCGAACGGATTCGCGTTCTTTGCCCGGGGGCTAGGATTGAGATTGGACATGGCCAGATGGATGAAAACGAGCTGGAAGAAGTCATGCAACGATTCGTTTCCGGCAAAGTCGATGTTCTCATTTCAACGACGATCATTGAGAGCGGCCTCGATATCCCGAATGCCAACACAATAGTTATCGACCGGGCCGACCGATTTGGCTTAGCAGACCTGTACCAACTCAGGGGACGGGTTGGGCGTGCCCAGCACAAGGCGTACGCTTATCTGCTGTTGCCGCGCGATATGATGGCGGTGGGCGCTGCACGAAGGCGTATCAACGCAATCAAACAGTATTCCGGGCTCGGTGCCGGATTCAAAATTGCCATGCGCGATCTGGAGATCAGAGGCGCCGGCAACATTTTGGGGACGGCCCAAAGCGGGCATATCGTCAATATCGGGTTCGATCTCTATTGCCAGTTGTTGCAACAGGCAATCGAAGCCTTGAAAGGAAAACGTCCAGCGGCGCGACCGAGCGTTCCGATTCGCCTGGATTTTGTTTCAACCAACGAGGCCGAATACTCAAGTTTCGCTGACTCGACCGTGCCGGCGTTCATTCCGGCCGATTACATCAGCCAGCCGCAGCTCAGAATTCAGGCCTACAAAAAATTGGCGGAGATCGATTCGAAAGAAGCGCTAAAGAAGCTGGCTCAGGAATGGAAAGACCGTTTTGGTGCCGTTCCTGCCGCGGTTCAAAATCTCATTACACTTAATGAGATCAAGCTGGCGTCGATAGATAAGAAGGTAACGTCAGTGGAGGTGAAAGAGCAGAAAGTGATGCTGGTTCGAGGGGGCGATTATCTGCTGATTGGGGACCGGTTTCCCCGCTTGACTTCACCAAACCCAGAAAATAAGCTTGCCAACTTGTTGTCCCTTCTAGAGAGACTTTCCTAAGAATGTTCATGCGTCTGAAGTTGTTGTTCTGCGTTTTGTTAATTGGAACTTTTCTTGCTCCCTCGCTTTGGGCGGCGGATGCACAAGTCATTGACGGTATTGCTGCCGTTGTGAATGGCGATGTCATCACGTTTTCGCAGGTGCAGGAAGTATCGGGTCCCCGAGAGAAAACGCTGCGGGAGCAGTTCAGCGGTCAAGAACTCATCGATAAGATCAAGGAAGCGCGGTTGGCGGCCTTAGGCGATTTGATCGATCGGGAGTTGATCTTACAAGAGTTCCGCAAAAAAGAATATCATATCCCTGATTATGCCGTTGACCAGGAGGTCGACGGGATCATCAAAGACGATTTTCAAGGGGATCGCCAAGCGTTTATTCGGACCCTTAACGCGCAAGGATATACTTTAAATCGGTTTCGCGAGGTTCAACGGGACCGAATCACGGTTGGTGCCATGAGGCAAAACAACGTGAAAGGGAACTTCGCTCCAACTCCCCAGGAGGTTGAGGCTTATTATCAGGCGAATCGGCAAGAGTTCGCGACTCCTGAGCAAGTGAAGTTGCGGATGATCGTTCTCAACGCAGATCCGCTGGATGCGAACTCGGCGGATAACACCAGAAAAATGGCGGAAGAGATCCGGCAAAAAGTCAAAGATGGCGGCGATTTCGCCACGATGGCCAAGACATACTCGATGGATGGAACAGCAGAGTCGGGAGGCGACTGGGGCTGGGTTGATCGCAAGACGCTCAATCAAGACCTCACCAACGTCGCATTCAGTCTGTCGCCTGGCCAAGTAAGCACCACCGTCCAGATCGGCGATTCCTTTTATCTTCTTTATTGCGAAGAAAAGAAGACTTCGAATTTCATTCCGCTAAACGAAGTGCGGGAAGGAATCGAAAAGAAACTCGAACAAGCGCAACGCCAGAAAGCAACCCAACGCTGGATCGATAGCCTGCGCGAAAAGGCGTTTATCAAGATCTATTGATCCTCCTTTGGAGGATCAATAGAGGAGCTAGGAGCTAGGATCGAGGAGTTAGGAGGAGCGATGACGTCGCTCGATGGCTTGTATATAGCCTTCAAGCAGTCTGCTGATCTCGTTTAAACTCGCTCGTAGCGATGGGTCTTCCAGATATTGGAGATCGTGGGAGAGGATCAAATAATATTGGCTTTCTTCCACTGATCCTTGAGCGACGTTCAGCAAGCGGATCTTATCTTTCACGCCCCGTTTCTTGAATCCTTCCGCGATGTTTGCGGGAATAGATATGGCGGCGCGACGCATTTGCGCTGTCAGCCCAAAGAGTTCATTCTTAGGGAGCCGCTCAGTCGCTTTGTATAGGCTTAGTACAAACTGATGTGCCCTCTGCCAAACAATAAGATCTTCAAAAGAACGTGCTGTATTCATCGCACTATTACAACATACAGAAGAAAGGTTGTCCAAATTTGTGCAAGCGCCCTCATGCCCCTCCTGACTCCTAGCTCCTAGCTCCTGACTCCTAGCGCTGGCTCCTTATGCGTAAGTACTTCAAAGTCTTCGACATCGGCCTCCAGAACACTTTCGTTTACCGTTGGAACTTTTTGCTCCGGTCGCTGTTCGGGCTGTTTCCGTTGTTAGGAACTATTTTTATCTGGGGTGCCATCTTTGAAGCCAAGGGAGGTGGAATCAACAACTTCGATTACGCTGCAACAGTCTTCTATTTTCTGCTGGTTATGCTCTTGGACAATCTCGTCACACCAACCGATGACGAATGGCAGGTAGCCGCAGATATCCGAGATGGTTTGATGAATGCGTTTCTGGTCAAGCCAATGAACTATCTCGTTTACCGGCTCGCACTCTTTCTGGGCAATCGGCTGCTTTATACGTTCGTGACGCTGCCGGTTATGATTGGTGTGTTCATCGTCTTCCGCCAATATCTGGTTTGGCCGACCTCTCCAGAAACCTGGTGGCTGACGTTCATCAGCGTCGCTCTCGCGGCGTTGCTCCAGTTCTTCATCGCATATTGCATCGCAATGTTAGCGTTTTGGATGCTCGAAATCTCAACCGTCGTTTTCATTCTCTATTCATTTGAGTACTTCCTCAGCGGACACATGTTTCCGCTCGCGCTGATGCCGGCACCGGTTCTGGCCGTGATAAAGCTGCTTCCATTTCCTTACGAAATGTATTTCCCAATCGCCATTTTCATGGGACAAGTGCGTGGCACGGAGATTTGGCAAGGTCTCGCGATCCAGAGTTCTTGGGTGATCTTGTGTTGGTGGGGAACGACGGTGCTTTGGCGCTCTGGATTGCGGCGCTACCAGGCGGTTGGGGGGTAACCACTCCAGAGATGTCGGTGAAATAGAGCGTCGCTCGAGGCGCCTCACGATCGGATCAACGTCGGGCTGGAAGCTCAACTCATCCGGCCTCGACCGGACTAGAAGCTTGGCGGGGACGCAATCCTCAGGATTGATCGCGCCATTGGCGGATCGGCGACCTCTATCGCGCCCGGCGCACCCTCCGCGGATCCACCCTCCGATGAATCCAAATGCTTTCCAGTACGCCCAACGCAAACATCACCAGAACAAGGAATGAGCCTCCATAGCTGATTAAGGGGAGGGGAACACCGGTAATCGGCGTGAGCGAGATCGTCATTCCGATATTCATAAAGACGTGGGTGAAAAGCAAAGTGACAATCGCCACCGATGCCAGTCTTCCCAGATCATCTGTAGCCGATGCGGCAATCAGCAGCCCGGTTAACAAGAGCGCACCGAACGCTGAAACGAGCGCGATCGTTCCGACAAACCCGAGCTGTTCACCGATCGCCGCGAAAATGAAGTCGTTATGGACAATGGTTGCCGGCAAGAACCCTAGCTGAACTTGTGTGTTGGGCGCGGCAAACCCTTTTCCATAAAAACCGCCTGATCCGATGGCGATAAGCGATTGGTTAATCGTCCAGCCTGCGCCCAAAGGATCGTAATCTGGATTCAAGAAAGTTGTCAGCCGCTCACGCTGGTAACTCTTCAGGCCCAAGTTGGCTACGACAGGTACAAGTGCTACGCCAGCGATAATGATCACCAGAAGGTATCGTTTCGGGACGCGTGCCACGTAGAGCAGCGCCAGAAGGGCTGGGATCCAGACGAGACATTCGCCCAGGTCTGGTTGGATCAATATCAATAACCAGGGCGGCGCCATGATAGCACCGCAACTCAAGATCCTGCCAATCGTTCGCCAGAATCCTGTCCAGTTTTCCGTGTTCGCCAGAAGCCACGCCAGCAAAAGCAAGGTGGCCACTACGGCCAGTTGAGCAGGCTGAAAACTCAACGGCCCGATATTGAGCCAGCTCCGCGCTCCATACGTTGTCTTCCCTTTAAAATGCGTCAGCACAAGGAGCCCCAGACCGGCCAGGTACATTAGTAACGGAAAAACAATGTTGTTAAGCCAACGCCGGTAATCGATCAGGGCGGCACCAAAGAACACTGCCACCCCGACCACCAGCCAAATGATCTGCCGTCGCCACATCTCGGTCAGATACACGTCCTCGCGCATGTAGGTAGCGCTGTAGATGGCCATCACACCAAAGATCGACAGGGCGATGGCGAGCAGAACAAGCAACCAGTTCATGCCCAGCAATTTGCGAAGTAGAGAACTCATTTACAGCCTACGTAGGGACGGACTAATTAATCTAGTGTCGGAACGCTTGCCAGCAACTTTCGCGTATATTCGTGTTGGGGATTGGAATAGAGCTGGGCAGCGCTTGCTTGCTCAACGACTTTGCCTCTGTGCATGACCACAACCCGGCTACTGATGTGCTCAACAACCGCCAGATCGTGCGCGATGAAGAGATAGGAGAGACCGAGTTCCTCCTGTAAATCCTGAAGCAGATTCACGATCTGCGCCTGAACGCTTACATCGAGCGCACTCACCGGCTCGTCACAAATAATTAACGCGGGTTCAACCGCGAGCGCACGGGCGATCCCGATACGCTGGCGCTGGCCACCACTAAATTCGTGCGGAAATCGGCGCATCTGTTCTGGCTTCAAGCCGACTCGGCGCAGCAACTCAGCAACGCGCGCTTGTTTTTCGGCCCGGCTGAGGCCCGGGAAATGGACGTCCAACGGTTCGCCAATGATCCGTTGAACGGTCCACCGCGGGTTCAGAGAACTGAACGGATCCTGAAAGATCATCTGCATCTGACGGCGAAACGGGCGGAAATCGGTTGATGGCTCGATGAGTTGGCCTCGGAACAGAACCTCGCCGTGAGTGATCGGTGCGAGTCCCAGGATTGCCTTACCCACCGTTGTTTTGCCGCTGCCGCTCTCGCCAACCAGCCCTAAAGTCTTGCCTTCTGGAATGGAGAAAGAAACGTCGGTAACCGCTTTCATATAATCCGTCGTTCGGCGCAGAATCGCGGACTGTATCGGAAACCAAACAGTGAGATTTCGAACCTCGAGAATGCTCACGTATGAGACGTAAATAGCTCCGTGAGTGGACTTGTAGCAACTGCTTGTGTCGTTGGTTCATGAAGACCAACCAGGAACGCCTCCCGTCCGGCTTCTACCCCTTTCCGGAACGCCGCCGCCATACGGACCGGATCAGATGCGATTGCTATCGCCGTGTTGACAAGTACCGCGTCCGCCCCCATTTCCATCGCCTGAGCTGCGTGACTCGGTGCGCCAATCCCAGCATCGACTACTACCGGCACAGTTGCCTGATCGATGATAATCTGAATCTGGTCCCTGGTCTGCAGGCCCTGGTTACTGCCGATCGGTGAACCGAGCGGCATCACCGTTGCAGTCCCGACTTCCTCGAGACGTTTGGCTAAAACCGGGTCGGCATTAATATATGGAAGCACAACGAAACCTTCCGACACGAGCCGCTCTGCAGCTTTGAGCGTTTCAATCGGATCGGGTAGCAAATAATGTGGATCGGGATGAATCTCGAGCTTTACCCATTTCGGAAGCCCGGCTGATGCCGCTAAGCGTGCAAGACGGATTGCTTCCTCCGCGTTCATTGCCCCGCTGGTGTTCGGCAGCAGCAAATACTTCTTTGCGTCAATATAGTCGAGGATATCGGCGAATGGATCGTGAGATCCAGACAGGTCTGCGCGCCTGAGCGCTACCGTGACTATTTCGGTGCCGCTTGCCGCCAGCGCTTCTCGCATCAAGCCGTTGCTGGAAAATTTCCCGGTACCAACCAAAAGGCGGGATTCAAACTCACGGCCGGCGATTCTTAAATTCGAGGAGGTCATCAGGATCTATAAGTTAAGCTACATTTTGCATCTTATGCAAAATGTAGATTAGATTCTAGGCGTGCGACCTTTCGGTGACGAGACTCCGAATCTCTCGGGACATCTTTTGCTCGCTCATCCTTCGATGCGCGATCCGAACTTTCGCAAGACGATACTTTTTTTGTCGGCGTACGACAAGCAAGACGGCGCGTTCGGTCTGGTAATAAATAGACCGGCGAACAAGAGACTGGCCGATTTTCTACCGGACCAGGAGCTGGGAGTTCTTGAGAATGTTCCGGTCTATCTCGGCGGCCCAGTGGAGCCGCACGAGCTGATCATCGTTTCGTTTCAATGGACAGATTTGGAAACGAAGATAACGATGCACTCGGCCTGGTCACTCAATGAGCTGGAAGAGTTGCCTGTGAATGAGCGCAAAACCTTACGGGCATTTATCGGGTACTCAGGCTGGACCAGCGGCCAACTTGAAACGGAATTGCAACAAGACGCCTGGATCGTCCAAGCCGCCACGAAAACGATTCTGAACGGCAAAGCCGACGAGAGCACCTGGCTGAAAATAATGCGAACCCTCGGCCCAGCCTATCACCTCTTAGCCATTGCACCGGATCACCCGGAGCTGAATTAACGCCGACAACGCCGACGGCGCCGACAGCGCCGACAGCGCCGATAGCGCCGACAGCGCCGACAGCGCCGACAACGCCGACAGCGCCGATAGCGCCGATAGCGCCGACAGCGCCGATAGCGCCGACAGCGCCGACAGCGCCGACAGCGCCGATAGCGCCGACAGCGCCGACAACGCCGACAGCGCCGACAGCGCCGACAACGCCGACAACGCCGACAACGCCGACAACGCCGACAACGCCGACAACGCCGACAACGCCGACAACGCCGACAAC
>JBPYFC010000169.1:0-5160 GCA_051984705.1 Chthoniobacterales bacterium
GAACGAACTCTTCGGTTCAAGGGCCGCGACAGCCTGGCCCACCCATCCCGGTTCACTACCTTCCTTAGCACGATTCAAACAGACAAGAGCCGCGCAGGAGAGCATTGCGCCACTCAAGGAACCCGCCAAAACCGTGGGTACTCTAACACGAGACCCTCTTCATCCACATCCAAATCAGCAACAAATCGGCCGCCGCCACTTTCATATCGATAACGTGACACATCGAGCCGTCGATAGACTTGTTCGAGCGGCAGCAGGTCAAATCCAGGCACCGGGACCCAGGCCGCGCGGACCGGAGCAGAAGCGCCAATTTCCAGATTGAGACGGCGAATCGGCAGGGTGTTCGTTAACGGGCTGAAACCAAGATCGATATCCAAGCACCCGTCAAGATCGGGTTTTTCTGCACCATCAAAATACCAGCGTCTACCTGAATCGACTTGGATCTCATGTCGGACGAGTTCGTTCCCGACCCATCCATCGACTGTCGCTGCCTCTGTGCGCCACTCTTTGTCGCAGTCGATCGTATAATTGAGTCGGCAAGGCCGGCGCTCGAGGTGAAAGACTGCAGTACCCCGTAAGAACCACCCGTTTTGCAGCTGCTCGACCCTGGACGCCTCATGCCCAGGATAATCAAGCCTCTCCCAGATAATCGACCGGGTAATCACTATCGCGAGGTTTTGGTGCCAACGGGAGTCACGCTAATGATTCTCGATTGATGCCGGAATCCGGTCGGATCGCGGTATGTCCTTATATCCAGATTGTAGGCCCCGCCTATTTCTGGGCTGCGGCCTACTAACAGCAGAGGATAAGAGCTAGCCCATCCATGGTTTGTCGGGTCGTAATACCAATATCGGAAAGTTTGATCGACGATCAACCCAGAGGGCGCAAGCGCAGCGACCTCGGCCGGAAACGGTTGTTTCCATGTTTTCTTGAGCGCTCGCACAACTGCGCTAGCCATCGGCTGATTCGAAGTAGTAGACAGGATATGCGGCCTATGGATCTTCCCGTCCGGAGTGATAGTGAAACGGGCTGTGACTACGCCCAGGCTATAAGCGCTCCAATCGCTGTAATAGATAATCTCTTGGTACCATCTTAAAGCGGTGGTGTCTTGCAGCCGGCGGAAATATACGCCCCAGACAGAGCTGTCTCCATACGCTGGTATAGCTAGCTGGCGTTCTGTCGTAGTTCTGCCGAAAACAGTATTCGTTGCGAGCAAACCTAAGCAGACACCAAAAAAGAAACGCCGTGCAAATAGGCGTCCAGTCAGGTCCTTAGTCATAAGGGTCCAAGCATAGCATAGGCAGGGTTCGCTACTCTATACTATTCACAACTGAATCCCTTCCAGGATACAGCTGGCAAATCGAGTTGCTACATCGCCCGACGGATCAAGATCAGGATCGAAAATCGTAATTTCTATTCCGACTGGCAGACCGCTCTTCATGAACATCCGCAAAACCGTCGTCAACTCAGCCATTGAGAGGCCATTTGGTTCGGGAGAGTCAACTGCGGGCATTTCGGCGCTCCGGATTACATCAGCGTCGAGGTGAATCCAAACCCGGTCGACACCCCGTTGATCGAAATGATCCAGCGCCTCGATTACACTATATTCGAGGCCATCCTTCTCAATCGTCGACGCTCCAATTTTCTTAATCACGGTTGCATTGAATCTGGACCGATCATATTCGCCTTCCGGCTCATTGTGTTGAAAGCCGAACGCCACAACATCTTGCTCGGCCAAGTAAGGAGACAACCCTTCTATATCGCTTAAGCCGGGAGGCCCATTCCCAGTAACCAGCGCGAGATCCTGGCCGGCAGCGCCACGCATGGTCACCGCAACTGCAGCAGAAAAATCGTCGTGTCCGTCAAGGAACAGCAGTCCGTGACGCCCGATCCGTTTCGCAGCGAGGGCGTTGCCCACCAGAATGCTGCAGTCGCCGCCAAACACTACTGGAAAGCGCCCAGCCCGCAGTTCCAGCTCAACCCGATTAGCAAGCGCAATTGCATATCGGCGGATTTTCGGGCCATTCCAGATGCCGGTTTCAGGGTCCGGTACAAGCTCATAAGCCGGCGCTGGAACAACGCCCAAATCTCCAGCATTCAACCGCTGAACCAGATCTCGCTGACGAAGCGCTCGCGCAAGAAACCGCACGCCCGGTTCTACTCCGGTCTTCGGTGGACGCAGCCCGAGGTTGAACGGGGCATCCAGAACCACGAACTCTGTAGGTCCAAACGGCACAAGTCCAGTCATCTCACGCGAAACTTCTGCTTGCAACGCTCCGCCCGCCAGCGAGAGCTTTGAAAGCGCCGGGAACTTGCACGGTTAAAGAAAAGCCGCACGCAGAGGATACAAAAATCAATCCCAGACTCCGCGTCACTCAGCGACCTCGTCTTTCGCCACGGCTGCGGCCCAGACGTGTCTGCGTGAAAAATCCCCTTCGGGCCCCTTTCACTCCCGTCTCATCGTTCTGCAGCTTGCGGTGATAGCGCTTCCCGCAAAAAAGCCTGACAATGATTCAGAAACTCGGCTCGTTCAGAGTCTTTGAGTCCACGCGCAACAATTAGCCCGCCGACCATGCAAGCCAGAGCACCTGCGGCCTGTTGTCTCCGCTTCTTAACGCCTCCTGTGGCAAGCTCGCGCAACCCCTCCAAACGTCTGGTGATCCCCGCGGCAAAGCCTCTCCTGACTTTCTGACTGCTTCGTATCAGTTCCGGCCCGAGCGCAGCTATCGGGCACCCGCGCTCGGCGTGTTCTAAATGGTAAGAGCTCAAATAAGTAAGCGCAGCAGCAAGGAGGCGGGGAGCACCCGACTCGCCCTTGGCCGGCGATTCTGTTTCAAGCAATTCATTGGCCTCTTCCGAAGCATACCGGAGCGCTTCAATCAGAAGATCTTCTTTCGATGCGAAATGGGCGTAGAAGCCTCCGTGCGTCAGACCGGCTTCCTGCATTATCTCTGAAACACCAACCTGATCTGCGCCATTTTGCCGAAAAGCGGCAGCGGCGGCTTCAACGATTCGGTCGCGTGTGTTTTGTTTATGTTCTTTTGGCCAGGGCATAATCGCATTACTCCAGAAAAAAGCTGCTCAATCGATACTGTATGATGCCCATCATACGTTGAAGTCATGCAACTTACAACTAGTCGCAAAACTATTTCGGCCACTATCGCTTGACACCATATGATAAGTATCATATAGATTCGACTTTATACAAAATTATTACTGTCATATTGTGAGTGATATTAACCCCACAAAAAAGGAACTCGATTCAAATGTCAGAAACAATATTAGTTACCGGAGCAGCCGGTGGAAATCAGGGAGCGACCGGCCATAGAATTCTTCAACTGTTAGTAGAACGCGGATTCAAAGTCCGCGCCCTGGTTCACAAAATCGATGAACGTTCCCAGCGTCTGGAAAAACTGGGTGTTGAGGTTTTGCCAGGGGACTTGCTTGATCTCCATTCGGTTGGCAAAGCGCTGCGAGGCATCAAACGCGCTTACTTCACCTATCCGGTTGCTGATGGACTTATGGAGGCTACAGCGATCTTCGCTGCCGCAGCACGAGAGGCCAAAACAGAGATGGTAGTAAATATGTCTCAATTTCAGAGCGGCTTTAATGCTCCAACCCTGCGCAACCTGCAGCACCGGCTGGCTGACCAGATCTTTGATTGGGCCGATGTCGGTGCGCTGCATCTAAACGCGCCGGTATTTTATGAGAATGTCCGCGCTCTCATCACCAGAACTGTTACCGATCAAAACACAATCTATCTGCCATGGGGCGAAGGCGATGCTGTCTTCCCACTCATTGGCGCTGAAGACGTTTCACGTGTTGCTGCCGCGTTACTGGCGGCCCATGACCTGCCAGCCCAAACTCGATACGCTTTGGTTGGCGGGGTTCTCACGGTAGCCGAGATTGTGGATACTCTAAGTCGCGTGCTGAACCAACCAATCCGTTACGTCGAAATCACCGATGATCAATGGAAGAAAGCAATGGAAGAGCGCATCAATCGCCACGCGCTAGATCATCTTTCCAACTTGTGGCGTTTCTTCCGAACCTCTGGAATCCGAAAAGGCGAACAAGGCTTCCAAGTGAGCAGCATAATTGAAAAACTAACCGGGCAGCGCCCGCAGACATTAGAGGAATTCTTTCGTCTCAACGCGGACTCATTCGGCGGCATTCTGCAGCCGGTTTAAGAGGATTTCTCGCGCAGACACGTCGGGCCGCAGCCTTGGCGAAGGACGAGGTCGCTGAGTAACGCAGAGTCCCGGATTTAAATCTTTCCTTCCTCCGCGTTCCTCCGCGTCCTCTGCGCGCAACCAATATCGTCGGGTTAGTGCACCCACAATATGCCGGACCAAGTTGGCCGCGCATTCAATCCGCAATGAAGCGGAACGCCTCCGGAACCTGGTCGACGCCGTCAACACGTACCCCCAGGTCATGGATCAGGCCGTTTTCGAGTCCGTAGATCCAGCCATGCAACGTCAACGCCTGCCCGCGCCTCCAAGCGTCCTGGATGATCGTGGTGCGCGTCAGCGTTTTCACTTGTTCAACGACATTGAGCTCGCACAGCCGATCCACCTTTTTGGTCTCGCTCTTCAGGGAATCGATGTCTTCGCGATGACGCGCGTAGATATCTTTGATTTTGATTAACCAGTTATCAATCAGGCCATGACTTTGCCGCCCGAGCGCCGCTTTGACTCCGCCGCATCCGTAATGGCCACACACGATGATGTGTTTAACCAGAAGTACATCCACTGCGTATTCCACCACTGACAGGCAGTTCAAATCGGACGAATAGACAATGTTTGCTACGTTGCGATGGACGAACAACTCGCCGGGCAATAACCCAACGATCTCGTTTGCCGGTACCCGGCTATCGGAACATCCGATCCACAAAAAGTCCGGTGAATGCTGGGACGCAAGTTTCGGAAAGTAGTCCGACTCTTGTTTTGACATTTTTTCGGACCACTCCCGATTGTTGGCCAAGATTTTTTCTATTTCGCTCATATATCTTCGAATTGTGAGCCGCTTTAGTCTCCCGCCTGGATTACCTGGATGATGTTTGGATTCGGTCCGGTAATGAGCGCTCCAACAACGACTGCAATATTGAACACCAGAAATATTATGGCCAGCACAAGCGACATTCGGCGATCCAAACGGATCGAG
>JBPYFC010000170.1:0-6533 GCA_051984705.1 Chthoniobacterales bacterium
GCTACAGCCGTTGGGATTTGAACTGCAGCCGCAGACAACCCCGCCATCAGATCATTTGCGATCCACCTTCGGTCATACGTCGCGACGGTCTGGAACAGAGGAATCCAATGCGACGTCTTCGAAGCAAAATTGGCCATCAGCGTAGCTCTCGCATCAGCCCGGCCGATCCTCTGATCGGATTGGTGCCAGGTCGGGGTCGGTCTTCGCCAGAGGTGCAAATTTGTGGTCCAACTCAATTGCCCGTGTTAAACGGACCTTCGCTTCATCTAGTTCGCCGACCTGGGCCGCGTAACAGGCAAGATTGAAATGTATGGCTGCACAATGCTCAAATTTCTCGACAGCGGATTGTAGAACCTCCCGAGCCAGCCCTAAGCCGCAGGTGCGACGCGTTGCATAAGCCAAAGCAATCGCCCAATTTGGTTCATCCGGTTCAAGTTCTGTCAGACGTTGCGCGACAGAGAGCGCCTCCGCCCACTTATGCCAGTGTTGATATAACCCTAACCAACTGGCCAGGACCACGGTGGTCTCTTTGATCTCGACCGGCAGCGATTCGAGTTCGTCAACCGCCTCTTGATATAATCCAAGCTCAGAGAGTCCGCTGGCGGCTAACAACTGCCTTTGCGCTTGAGGATCAAGAGGAACGCCTTGCACTTTCTAGATCCAACTACCGTCGGGCAGAACAGCATTTTTCGGGATAACTACTACACCGTCTCGGATATAGTAGTTCTCGCTGTCGACATTCGGCGCCTTGCCATCCGGCGTGATTACAACATTTTCGCCGATTCGTGCGTTCTTATCGATAATCGCCCGGTCGACAACCGAGTTTCTTCCAATTCCGATTGGCGGAACATTACGATCGGTCCGCTCCGCCAGTTCTTCATAGAAATCGGCGCCCATAATTACCGAATTTCGAATTGTGGCTCCGGTTTCAATGATGCTGCGGACACCAATAATCGCTCGATCAATGTGTGCATCAGAAATGATGCATCCATCCGCGATAATCGCGCGCCGGACCGTTGCGGCGTTGACCTTACTAGCGGGTAGAAATCGCGGATGCGTATAGATCGGCGCCCGCCAGTCGAAAAAATTATACGGAGGCAGAGCATCGGTTAGCGCGAGGTTCGCTTCGAAAAATGCGCGAATAGTCCCGATATCTTCCCAGTAACCTTTGAAAATGTACACCATCACTTTGTACTGTTGGAGCGCACCCGGGATGATGTGTTTGCCGAAGTCGTCCTGGTCTCCCGCCAGGCACTTGATCAGCACATCTCGGTTGAAAACGTAGATGCCCATCGAGCCTTGGAACAGGTCGGAATCGGCCGGTAAATCTAAGGTTTTGAGCAGTTCAGGCGGAATCTTGAGCTCATCGAGCAACTTGGGATCCTTCGGTTTCTCTTCGAAACGTACGATGTGCCGATTGGCATCGCTATGCATGATGCCAAAGGCCGACGCAGCTGTGCGATCCACCGGCGTCGTGGCCAGCGTAATGTCGGCGCTGCTCTCAATGTGTTGTTGCATGAGCACCGAATAATCCATCCGATAAAGCTGGTCGCCGCTAAGTATCAGATAGTACTCGTAGGGACCTTCGAGAAAATAGCGAAGGTTTTGCCGAACTGCATCGGCGGTTCCCTGGTACCAACGAGCGCCTTCAGTGGTCTGTTGAGCGGCCAATATCTCGACGAAGTTTGGTGAGAAATTATCAAACTTGTAGCTGGCGGTGATGTGACGATGCAACGACATGCTATTGAACTGGGTCAGGATATAGACCTGGCGAAAGCCGGAGTTCAGACAATTGCTGATCGGAATGTCGACCAGGCGATATTTTCCTGCTAAGGGGACTGCTGGTTTCGCCCGATCTTTAGTCAAAGGGAAGAGGCGCGTCCCCGCACCGCCCCCCATGATGATAGCGAGAGTCTTGTTTTGGAGAGAGATTGCGTCCATAATCCGCGAGGAATGGCGATTCGAAGGCGTATCCATTGTGCTAGGGGTTAAAAAGTTTGTCACGTTGGTTTTTTTCTATGTGTGGAATCATCGGATATGTTGGCAGGGCTGAAGCGACACCAATCCTGATCGACGGTTTACGCCGCTTAGAATACCGAGGGTACGATTCAGCAGGTGTGGCGACTTTCGGCAATGGCGGGGGACTCGAAATTCGCAAGTGTGCAGGCAGGATCGCCGACTTGGCGCAACTGATACAGAGAAAACCGATTGTCGGCAGCGCCGGGATCGGACACACCCGGTGGGCCACGCACGGCGCTGTCACGGATCAAAATGCCCATCCTCATTTGGACCAGAGCGGCAAACTTGCGCTTATCCACAATGGTGTGATCGAGAATTTCCACCAACTTCGGGATCAGCTTTTAAGCCAGGGACACAAGTTCCGCTCCGAAACCGACACTGAAATTCTGGCGCATCTCATCGGTCATGTTTTTGACAACATGCCCGGTCCTCGAAACAAAAAGACATTTTCTGACGCTTTTCAGAACGCTTTGCGGCAAGTGGTAGGAACATACGGTCTGGCTGTCTTTCATTCAGATGTTCCCGATGTGATACTGGGCGCGAGGCGTGGTAGCCCCTTGATCCTTGGAATCGGTAAGCAGCAGCATTTTATCGTCAGCGATGTCAGCGCCATTGTCGCGCATACCCGTGAAGTAGTTTACCTGGATGACTACGATGTCGTTGCCATCGAACGCGATCAGTTCGACATCACATCGCTCGCCGGTACCGGTGCGTCGTTTCATGTCAGCAAAGTCGAATATGCCGCCGAGGACGCCGACAAGGGTGCGTATCCGCATTACATGCTGAAGGAGATCTTCGAACAGCCGGAAGCTATTCGCGATGCGATGCGAGGCCGGCTGTCCGAAGGCGAATCTACGGCAAAACTAGGCGGCCTGAATATGACGGCCCGTGAATTGCGCGAAGTCGATCGGATTGTTCTGACGGCGTGTGGGACCGCTCTTCACGCGGCCAAAGTGGGCGAGTATCTGATCGAAAATCTCGCCCATGTACCTGTTGAGGTAGAATTCGCGAGCGAGTTTCGCTACCGCAACATGCCGACGGACAAAAACACATTGGTCTTCACGATCAGTCAAAGTGGAGAAACCATCGACACTTTAGCGGCTTTACGGGAGAGCCAGAGAAAGGGACATCGAACCCTCGGAATTTGTAACACTGTTGGCAGCACCATTGCGCGCGAAAGCGACGGTGGTGTGTACATGCACGCAGGACCGGAGATTGGGGTTGCTGCCACAAAAACCTTTACCTCCCAAATAACGATTTTGAGTCTGCTGGCGCTGCTGATGGGGCGCATCCGGCACATGTCTTCTGCCCAAGGAATCGAAGTTATCTCGGCTCTAGAAAAGCTGCCCGACCAGGCGCGACAAGTTCTGGAGCAGTCGGACAGAATTGCTGAACTGGCTGCTAAGTATGCAGAGGCGAGCGGATTCCTGTTTCTAGGAAGACAATACAATTACCCAACGGCCCTCGAGGGAGCATTGAAGCTAAAGGAAATCAGCTACAAATTTGCCGAAGGGCATCCCAGCGCAGAACTGAAACACGGGATCATCGCGTTGATCGGACCGCAGGTGCCGGCAGTAATCATCACCCCCGACGACGCAGTATACGAGAAGAATATCAATAATCTTGAACAGGTAAAAGCGCGCAGAGGACCGGTGATAGCGATCGCAACCGAAGGGAATCGGCAAATCGCGAAGCTGGCGAGTGAAGTTATCTTCATCCCGAAGTGTCCGGATTACCTTTCGCCGATCCTGTCGGTAATCCCGCTCCAATTGTTCGCTTACCATCTCGCGGTGAAGCTGGGTTGCGATGTCGACAAACCGCGCAATCTAGCAAAGAGCGTAACGGTGGAGTGACCTGTCCGTTGGGGGATGGTCAATTCCCGGTAGGGCTGAGCTCTAGCTCTGGTCAAAGAAAACCTTGCGGCGTAGCGCCCTGGCGGGAGGCGAGATAGTGAAGGGGCGAGACGGCGAGGGGTGTTGCCGACTCCGTGAGATCGCGATCAAAAATCAGGGCTTCAATGCCGTTATATCTGCCGAAGCAATAAAGGCATCGAGTGTCTCGCCTCCGCCTTGAATAAACTCGCTGCTCTTTTTCTTAACCTGAACACTGATGCTTTCGAACCCTGCTTCGGCCAGCCAGCTCTCTATCTGTTGGACAGATACAGTTCCCGCTACACAGCCTGTATACAAGGCCACATCATTCTTCAGCGCATCCGGCAACGGAGCGAGAGACACCATATCCGACACAGCTAGCCGGCCCCCTGGTCGAAGAACTCGCTGAGCCTCCTTGTAAACTTGCAGCTTGTTCGGTGATAGGTTGATCACGCAATTGGATATCACCACATCTGCTGTGTTGTCTGCTACAGGAAGATTCTCAATCTCGCCCAGACGAAACTCGACGTTCTCGTAACCCCCTTTTACCGCATTCTGGCGTGCCTTGGATAGCATTTCCGGTGTCATATCCACGCCGATTACCTTGCCGTTCGGTCCGACCGCCTTAGCAGCGAGAAAACAATCAATTCCGCCGCCGCTGCCCAGATCAACAACCGTCTCGCCTGGCTGCAGCATTGCCAGGCTGACCGGCGTCCCGCAACCGAGTCCCATTTCGGCATCCTGAGGAACAGACGCCAGTTCTTCCTTCGAATAGCCGATCTGCTCCGAAGCGCTGCAGCAGCAGGAAGTATCGCTCGCGCAGCAATTGCTCTCTCCCTTCGCAACGCCAGCATAATGCTCCCGAACTTTGTCTTTGATATCTAAATCGGTGTTGCTCATAGCCGTTCTTTCTCAGGAGGTAGTAGACTAATCTAAAGCTTGCTTAGCTGTCGGTTCCTGCGCCGATCTCTTTCACAGCGGCTTCAAGCAGAAGTCGATCGAGTTTCCCAAACGGAAGGTTCGACAGCAGATCGACCCGGCGATAAATCTGCTGCGAGATTTTCCAAAAGTAATTGAAGATCTCTTTATCTGAGCCGTGAAAGTCGGCCGGGTCCGGGAGCGACCAATGCACGACGATCGGTTGCCCCGGCCAGAAGGGACAGTGCTCTTTGGCGTTGTCACAGACTGTAATAACAAAGTCGAATTTTACGTCCTTGTACTCGTCCCAAGACTTGGAGCGAGCATCGGAAGCGTCAATTTTGTAAATCTCTCGAAGAACCCGAATCGTATACGGATTAACTGCGGGGCGTGGATTGGCGCCGGCGCTGTACGGCTCCAATTTTCCTAGGCCGAGTTTTCGCGCGAAGAATTCACAGAAGATGCTTCTTGCGCTATTGCCTGTGCAAAGGAACAGAATCTTGAAGGGGCGATGATCGTTCATACTGAAACGGCACCTGAAGATTCGGCGGATTTGCCATTCGAGGAAGAGGTAACGCACGTGGACACCCGGCAATCTTTAAGGACCCTCTTTAGGCGAGAGAGATCCATCTGAAATGTCCGATTTGATTTCGTGCATCGGGCGAGTGCTTCGAGATTGACTCTTAATTCGGGAGGAACGGGCGAAACGATGCGGTAAATTTTCCAGGTCTGAACGCGATCGAACGTCACGATGCCGGCGTTTCGCAGATACGCGAGATGTTGAGAAACGTTTACTTGCGGCAGGCCGAGGACATCCTGGATGTGACAAACGCAGATCGGCTGCTGGCGCAGAAGGTTCAGAATCCGCAGGCGAGTGAAATCGGAGAATGATCTGTAGATATCGGTCAGGTCCATGTTCCCGCAAGAATATAACCATATGCTTATATAAGTAAAGAACAATGTTCTTAGTCTGAGCGACCTAGACTCCTGATTGGCCACCGATCACTTCCGCCAACCCATCGATTTGTTCTTCGGTATGCGCCGAAGACAGGGTCACCCGCAATCGCGCCGATCCGCGTTTTACCGTCGGATACCGGATAGCAGGCGCAAAGTAACCGGATGCGAATATCGCGTTGGCCGCCGCAACCGCTTTTGATTCCTCTCCGACAATGATCGGTACGATCGGGCTGGATGGTTGCTCTGCCATTCGACGAGGCTCAGGCAAAACCTGCCAAAGATGCCGAATATTCTTCCATAACCGTTCTCGGAGACGACCCCCTTCTGAAGACTGAATCAGCTCAACAGCGGCCGAAGCGGCTGCTGCAATGGCAGGAGGGGGTGCGGTCGAGTAAATAAAACTGCGGGCGCGGTTGATCAGCAGATCGATCAAAGAACGCGAGCCGCAAATAAATCCTCCACTGACCCCGATTGCTTTGCTCAGTGTCCCCATCTGAACCTCGACTCGATCAGTCAGATGAAGTTCATGAATCAGTCCTTCCCCTTGTTTGCTGAAAACGCCAGTTGCATGCGCTTCGTCGACCAGCAGCGTCGCTCCGAAGCGATCTTTCAGATCGGCGATGGAAGTCAAAGCTCCCAGGTCACCATCCATTGAAAATACGGACTCCGTAACAATTAATATCGTGCGATCAGGATGCTTTTGTTGGGCCCAGGCAAGGTGGTCCTGCAGCCTGGTTAAGTCATTGTGCGGATAGACTCGCAGGATTG
>JBPYFC010000171.1:0-11133 GCA_051984705.1 Chthoniobacterales bacterium
AAAGTTTCTTGTCTCACTGGTTAGCAGCATTGCCATCGCCTGTTCAACCGCTTCTGCTATCGACGGGATAGCCCTGGGAAACGCCAAAAAATATTCTTCATCGCATCACGGCTTTTCCCTTTTGGTAATTCAGAACAATCGGACCATTTTAGAGCATTATCCCGGCGGTCACGCTGCCAACGAAATCACGTCCATCTACAGCGGGACCAAAGGCTTCTGGTGCGTCGCCGCCGCAGCAGCAGCGCAGGATGGGATTCTCGACTTGGATGAGCATGTCCAGGACACCATTAGCGAGTGGCGGTCGGATCCGAGAAAGGAAGGGATCCGTATTCGGGACCTTCTGCATTTCACCGCTGGAATTGAGCCTGTCTTCTCGTTGCACGGAAAAAGCATTTCGGACCGGAACGGCTACAGCATCAAGCTGGCTCCGGCACGTTCGCCGGGCGATGCGTTTATGTACGGGCCCAGCCAGCTCCAAATTTTCAGCGAAGTCCTGCGCCGAAAACTGGCGCCCAGGCACCTGACACCTGAGCAGTATCTTGAGCGCCGTATTCTGCGGCCATTAGGAATAGCCGGTGTCGATTTTCGCGAAGACAAGCAAGGCAATCCACTTTTGGCAAGCGGATTCAAATTGACCGCTCGGCTGTGGGCACAGCTGGGCAAGCTGATCTTGAACGATGGCAAGATCGGCAGACGTCAACTCGTACGCGCGGATCTTTTGAAAGAATGCTTTCGCGGCACACGAGCGAATCCGATGTTTGGGATGGGTTTTTGGCTGAATCGCGAGGCGCCGGATGGGCGAGAGATCGATGTGGAGAGAATGCTGGAGGTGCCATGGGAACGCCAGAGCTGGCGAGATGGCTGTTTATCGAATGCCGCTCCCCCGGACACAATCGCGGCAATCGGGTCCGGATTTCAACGCATGTACATCGTTCCTTCACAAAACTTGATCATCGTCAGGCAGGCACGGAACGACCCGGCATTTTCGGACGCGCGATTTTTGGAATTGGTATTTCGTAAGTGACGGCGCTGCGCCTATGGCGCGATTGCCGGTTTTTAGTTTCCGCCGAGGCTTCCGACTTCGCCAAGGCTTCGTCGGACGGGTCGGCGGACGGGTCAGTTTTCGATTGGATGACTGTCGAGCGCCGCCCAACGGTCGACGGTGGACGGTTGACGGAAGACGGTTACCCGTGCGCTGAAAGCGCGCGCCCTATTTCCGGACAGCAAGAATCAGCGTCGATGCGCGTGGACTATAGCGATAGCCAAACCCGAACGTCAACGGTTTTGGCGCACTTGTTTCGTAATACTGGAGAAGATCCGGTTGATAGTATTTTCTAAAAATTTCGATCGTCCCGGTATAGCTGCCGAAGAACCGCAGCGTCCACCGATCCGGAGTGAAGTACCGGACTGGGATACCGGAATCATCTTGCACTATGGCCGATGCATTGTGCAGCAGAAAATTCCGAGAGATGCTGAACCCGTTCTCGTGCGGCAAATACGAGGCCGCCTTTAACAGAGCGTTCGCCGGAGCAAATGCGCTGCAAAAACGGAGAATGCCCCGGTTGCGCCTAAGCGCATCATCGGAAAGATCAGCTGAGAAATAGTACATCCTTTTTTGCACGCCGTTTGCTTGATCAACATAAGTTATCCGGACCCCGTGGGTTCCTCCTTTGCCGCCTTCGCTCAGGCCGCCGCCGCTACTCAGCGAAACGTAACTTACCTGCTGCATGCTTTTACCGGTGCGCGCCATAAACACAAAGATGATCGGCAGCACGCCCTTCAGCTGTGCTCGCTGGAAGTCCTGGCGCATGTCCTTCGTTTTGAAAAAGCTGAAGTTCAAAAGTGTGTCTAACGAAACCTGGATGTCCTGAAGAGTTGCGAGAAGGGATCCCGGCGGAACAGCCAATAGGTCTGGAAGCGGGTCGACCGGTTCAAGCCCGACCAAGACATAGGTCGTGCAACCCGGAAACATCGCATCGGCGTAGACAAAATCTGGTCCGCTGAAAAAGTAGATGCAGTTTCGGCTCAGTTGGGTAGCTGGAGCGACGATCTCGGAGCTGAAAATTCGGAGATTGCTGAGCTGACGCCGCTCGAGTGCTCCGAACGCGTCGTCCATTTTCTTGCTGTGAGCAACCCAGCGCGGATCTTGAGTTAAAGAAGCGAGCGGCGAACCGGGAGACAGGGGTAATCCGGCGAGATAGCGCGCCGCTTCATCAGCTGTCGAGCGCTGGCCAGCTGGGGCCGCCGGCTGTTGAGGTGCCGGCTGCGAAGATAAACCGGGTTGTGGTGCAAGCCCGGGTTGGGGGGCAAGCCCCGGTTGCGGCTGCAGATCTGGTTGCGGGGGGAGCTCTGTTTGCGTTTGAAGTTCCGCTTGCGCTTGCGGTGTCGCTAGCGAGGGGACGACGTCTTGAGCCTGGAGCATGGGCGCGGTCGCGCTAAACAACAAAAAAATCGGGACCAGGAATGTGCACTCGTTCATAGCGTAGTTTGCCAATGTCTAGTGGATCGGTCGAAAGGAGGACTCTCGGGAAAAAAAGAATACAATCAAGCCGGCAAGCACGGTGCCGAAGCCCATCAACGATTCGATCGGGCGCTCGCCGACTACGTGAATCATCATATGCATCGAAATGAGCAGAAAGAAAATCGGGGTGACCGGGTAAGCCCAGACCTTGTAGGGCCTTTCTAGATTCGGTTCCCGCACACGGAGAACGATCAGGCCCAGCACTGTCAAAAACGAGCAGAGCAAAAGGCTGAACTGGACATAAATCAGGACAGTGTTGAAGGTGGCGGTGGTAAGCAAGAAAGTGATCATGGCAAGCTGAAAAAGCATCGCGACGTACGGTGTCCCGTTTGTCGATACGCGGCCGAAAACTCTCAGAGCCGGCAGATCTTCTGCCATAGTCTTTGTTACGTGTGGTCCAATCCAGGTCATCGCACTGATAGAAGCCACCAATCCCAGCGCGATCAGGGCACTGACAATCGCTCCTCCAACCGACCCGAATATCGCCTGACCTGACAGCAACCCGACTTCAATTTGGCCGGAGAGTGTTTGCTTGGGTGTCGTGAGCAAAAATACTGCGTTCAAAAAAATATATAGAACGATGACAATAACAGTACCGGTAAAAAGTGCCCAAGGTACATTCTTGGCCGGATTGCGAACCTCGCCCGTAATATAAGTCGCCGCGTTCCATCCAGAATATGAATACATGACGAACACCAGACTCACGGCAAACGGTCCGCTGACCAGCGCTTCCAAGGTATTTCCATTCACCGCTAGATCCAACGGTTGCGATCGCCGGAAAGACAGCCCGGCTACAATGAGCACCAGGATGAGGACGACTTTCACAACCGTCGAAACATTCTGAAATATTGCGCCGGTGCGAACGCCGGCGAGGTGAATTGCGGTCACTATCCACGCCACTACGAGGCCAACCACAACAGGCGGTATCCCCGGAAAAAACGGTTTGCAGTACTCGCCAAAGGCAATCGCCGAAATCGCGATGGGAGCAGCGAATCCGACTGTAGCCGAAATCCAGCCCGCAATAAATCCGATTGAAGGGTGATAAATTCGAGAGAGGAAATGATACTCGCCGCCGGACCGCGGCAAAGCCGCTGCAAGCTCAGCATAGCAAAGAGCCCCGCACAACGCAGCGAGTCCACCCAAGGCCCATAAGAAAATAAGTGCAAAATCCGAACGAATAGCTGCGACCTGGAATCCGAGACTGGTGAAGACGCCAGTGCCAATCATATTGGCAACCACAATGTTCGTTGCTGTCAGACCCGAAATTTTTCGTGCAGTCATCCTTGAACTTAGACGTGGAGTCAGCCCTTGTTAGTCGGCTGTGGCCAGTTTGGGAAGTCTTTTCCTGTGTAGCGGGCGGCAAGCGCACGAGGCCATTCACACAAACAAATCCGGCAGCGGCTCTACTGACGGATCGACATTGTATCGCCTGAACTCGGTGATCCCTTCCGCCTTTAATACTTCTTCGTCGATGCAAAAATGCCCCGAAAACTGTTTTGGATCCTTGCACAGGATGATGTAAGCGGCGTCTGCCACGATCTCCGGGGTCCGGCAGCGTTTTGGATCGATGCCCGGAATCATTGCTAACGCCGCGGTCTGTATCATCGTTCTCGGCCAGAGACAATTGAAGCCAATGCCTCGGTTACGGAACTCAGCGGCCATCCCGAAGGTTGCCATCGCCATACCAAATTTGGAAAGCGTATATGCAACATGGTTTTCGAAGCATTCCGGTTTCAAGCTAACCGGCGGCGCCATCGTCAAAACATGTGGACGAGACGATTTCTCGAGATAGGGCAAAGAAAGTTTCGAGCAGAGAAAAGTGCCTCGAGTGTTTACCTGATGCATGAGATCAAAACGCTTGAGCTCGGTGGCGGCAGTGGGTGTTAGCTGAATGGCGCTGGCGTTGTTAACCACGATGTCGACTCCACCAAAATGTTTCACCGCCTGCGCGATCGCGCCGGCTACTTGTTCCTCAAACCGGATATCGGTAACGACAGGTAGCGCTTTGCCGCCCGCTTTTTCGATTGCTTCTGCGGCCGTGTAAATGGTTCCAGGCAAGCTGGGATGTGGATCCTTTGTTTTTGCTGCTATGACCACGTTCGCTCCGTCGTGCGCAGCTCTCAGCGCGATCGCCAGACCGATGCCCCGACTTGCGCCGGTGATGAACAGAGTTCTTTCACGAAGAGATACAGCCATTGCGCCAGACTAGCGCAAAGAGTGGGCGTTAGCGAGGGCGGCGAAGGTCGAGCTGGGAGCTCGACCCATCCGGCCTCGGCCGGACTAGAAGCTTCGGTCCGAATCCTCCGGATTCATCCGCCATTGGCGGGTTGATCTTCCGAATCGACCGCCCAGCGCGTGACGCCGGCGAGGGGGAGACGGTCACGATTAATCGTGACTTCCCAGCGCCGCCAGAACGCCATACGACAGATCAGAAAAACGCTTCACCTCTGGTTTGAACCCCAGCTCCTCGAGCTTCTGAATCGACAGATCTAAGAGCCAGAAGAACTCGTCCCTCAATGCTTCGACTGTGGCTTGATCGTCTTTCGCGCCGTACTCGCGGATCTTCGCCTCCAGCGTCGGTTGATCCTTAACCATCAGATCACCGAATACGGCGCGCCCGCCTTCAGCCAGGCTACGTCGGATCTTCACAAACAGAGCATGTTTTTCCGGTTCGGTGAGATGATGGATCGTATACGTGCTTAAGACCCGATCGAACGGTCCTGGCGCATAGTCAAACGCGTCCAGAAGATCGCATTGAACAAACCGCCGATGGGAAAGATGTCCCAGCTTCGTCCGTGCAATCGCTTCCATTTGGTCGGACAGATCAACTGCAACCAGTTCGGCACAGCCAGGAATCCGGCAGGAGAGGTTGCCTGTGCCAGAGCCAAGCTCGAGCACGCGAGAATCGGGCGTGATAGCCGCCTGCTCGATTACCCATTCAAGCAACTTATCGTACCCGGTGCGAATGGGATCGGCCACATTCTGTACATCAAGATCGTATCCTTCAGCTTCTGCATCATGTTTAAATGTTGATCCGAATTGGCTGGCCATGTTTTCTCCTTAATAGGGATTGCAAAATATTTTGCAAAATAGACTATCATCAGCAGGAGCTGAAGATCACATGCTTTGCGCGGGTACCAACCGAATTTTCAGGCGCAGTTCCAGGGATGGTATTTGCCACCCCCTGACTCGTCGCGCCGTTTTACAGACAACCAAATCGTTCCCCGAAGTCGCCAGCGCTTTGTCATTGAATGAGGCAATGCCAATGGCTTTTCGTCATGTATTCCTCTGCTTTCTTGGGCTGGGTCTTTTCGCCTGCAATCGACAGCCGCCGCAACAGGCGCCTCCTCCTCCGCCTGTGACGATCGCCAAACCGATCCAGAAAGAGGTTGTTGAGTGGGACGAGTATACCGGCCGGACGGATGCGGTGGAGAGTGTCGACATCCGTCCTCGAGTCAGCGGTTACCTTGATAATATCACTTTCCGGGCGGGTGATATGGTCAGCCAGGGAGACCTTCTGTTCGTGATCGAT
Organism: Chthoniobacterales bacterium; assembly: GCA_051984705.1. Taxonomy (GTDB): domain Bacteria; phylum Verrucomicrobiota; class Verrucomicrobiia; order Chthoniobacterales; family JAFAMB01; genus JBKPBY01. Next base: position 6,054 of record JBPYFC010000171.1, read on the forward strand.
CCAAGACCATATCAGGCGATCTACGATCAAGCGACAGCGGGCTTGAGACAAGCGGACGCGAATCGCCAATTAAACAACGCAAACTTTCAGAGGGAATCGCGGTTGCGATCCACCAACGTCACATCCAAGGAAGAATACGATACAAGCCTCGCGCAAAAGAACCAGGCCGATGCAGGCTACGTAGCAAGCCAAGCTCAAGTGAACTCGGCCCAACTCAACTTGGATTTTACCCAGATAAAAGCTCCGATCAGCGGCCGCATCAGCCGAGAACAAGTGACTATCGGAAACCTCGTGCAAGCCGATAGCACGCTGCTGACCAATATAACCAGCCTGGACCCCATCTACGCCTATTTCAATGTCGACGAGCGTTCGGTGGAAAGATATGAGGCGCTACATCAAGGCCGCGCTGAACCCGAGCAAAGGGTGCCGGTCCATTTGAAACTCGAGAACGAAACCGGGTTCCCTCATGAAGGGATTATCGACTTCAGCAACAACCAGTTCGATAGCGGAACCGGCACGCTCCAAGTTCGTGGTGTGTTTCCCAACAAAGATGGACGCTTGATTCCAGGGGCATTTGTTACGGTCCGTATAGCTGGGACGGCACCATACCAAGGGATTTTGATTACCGATCGCGCGGTGGCAAGCGATCAGGGAAGGAAGTTTGTTTTAGTGGTAGATGCCAACAATCTCGTTCAGGTGCGCCCGGTGGAGCTGGGCCCGGTGTTCGAGGGGCTTCGAATCGTGCGGAGCGGTCTGAAGGGCGATGAAAATGTGATCATCAACGGCATCGTTAATGCCCGCCCAGGTTCAAAGGTCAACCCGCAAACCGGTGATATGAACCAGTTTAGATCCGAGCAGGTCGATCTGCAGGTGAAGGAGCCGGTGACCGGCGGGAAAAGCACAGCGTCCGGGAAGTCACCACCTGCATCACCTCAGGCTGCTCCGTCTCAACCGGCACATCGTTAATCAGGGAGAACGCGCTATGAAATTCTCCTACTTCTTCATTGATCGCCCGATTTTCGCGATAGTCATCTCCATCGTTTTCGTCATCGGAGGATTGCTGGCTTACTTCTCGTTGCCAACCGCGCAGTATCCGGAGATCGCTCCGCCCACAGTCCAGGTCACGGCAAGCTATCCCGGCGCTGATCCAAAAGTCATAGCGGAGACTGTTGCGACGCCGATTGAAGAGCAAGTCAACGGTGTTGAGAACATGCTTTACATGGCTTCTTCCGCTACGGCCGACGGATCGATGACGCTCACCGTTACCTTCAAACTTGGTACTAACTTGGATATCGCCCAGGTTCTGGTGCAAAACCGGGTCGCGTTGGCCGACCCGCAACTGCCGCAAACAGTTCGACTGCTCGGGGTGAACGTCCAAAAGCAATCGCCTGATCTGATGATGGTGGTTCACCTACTATCGCCGCACGGTACCTATGACCAGGCCTACATCAGCAACTATGCCTTCTTGCAGATCCGTGACGTGCTCTCGCGTCTGGAGGGTGTGGGAAACGTCAATGTGTTCGGGGCAAGAGAGTACAGCATGCGCGCCTGGCTGGACCCAGCTCTGATGTATGCTCGCCAATTGACAACCGACGACATCGTCGCAGCGATTCAATCGCAGAATATTCAAGTTGCCGCAGGCCGTCTAGGTGCCGAGCCCGCTCCGCCGGGCACTGAGCTGCAGCTCTCGATCAACACTCTCGGTCGCTTAATTACGCCCGAGCAATTCAGCAAAATCATCGTGAAACACGGTGCAAACGGACAGATAGTCTACTTGGGCGACGTGGCGCGCGTGGAGCTCGGCGCAAAAGACTACAATCTTTCTTCCTATCTGGACGGCCAGCCTGCTGTTGCACTAGTGATCTTTCAGCTGCCCGGGTCGAATGCGGTTAGGACAGCACACGCAATTCGAGCACAGATGCGAGAGCTTTCGAAAGCGTTCCCAAACGATTTGCAGTACACCATCGTCTACGATCCGACGCAATTCATCGAACAATCGGTTGAAGAGGTAATCCACACCCTGTTCGTAGCGATTATTCTCGTGTTGATCGTAGTGCTCGTATTCCTGCAAACCTGGCGAGCGACAGTTATCCCGTTGTGTGCTGTGCCGGTCTCGTTAATCGGAACGTTTGCCGTCATGGCGGCATTCGGCTTTTCGCTGAACAACCTCTCTTTGTTTGGTCTTGTGCTCGCGATAGGCATCGTGGTCGATGATGCTATCGTGGTAGTTGAGGCGGTTGAGCACAACATTGAGGAGGGACTGGAGCCGAAGGAGGCGACTCGCAGGGCATTGGACCAAGTGGGAGGCGCCGTAGTCGCAATCGCAATTGTTTTGAGCGCGGTGTTTATTCCGACGGCTTTTGTCAGCGGCATTACCGGACAGTTTTATCGCCAGTTTGCCCTCACTATTGCAGTGTCTACGCTGATTTCGGCGTTTAATTCGTTAACACTCAGTCCGGCGCTGGCCGGCCTTCTGCTGAGGCCGCGCGAGGCAAAAAAAGATCCGCTGACACGGGTATTTGATTTTGTGCTGGGTTGGTTCTTTCGGTTGTTTAACAAGACGTTCGAGGCGGCCAGGGAAGGCTATGGCCGCATTGTAGGAAGATTGCTGCGCGTTGCTGCGATCGCTCTGATTATCTACGTCGGGCTCCTAGTATTAACGGGGTTCGGTTTTAAAAGCATTCCGACCGGATTCATACCTCCGCAAGATCAAGGCTATCTGATTGCCTTCGCACAACTACCCGACGGCGCTTCATTGCAAAGATCGGAGGAGGTGCGTAAGAAGATGTCAGAAGCGGCAAGGAAAATTCCAGGAGTTGCTCATACCGTCGAGTTTACCGGATTTTCCGGCCTCGATGGAACGAACAGAAATAACACGGTTACTGCATTTCTGCCGCTTGCTCCATTCGAGGAGCGCGTAAAGGATCCCCATTTAAGCGGGCCGGCAATCACTGCAGCCGTTCGGCAGAAGTTCGCCCAAATCCAGGAGGCGCGCGTTCTGGTATTTCCGCCACCACCGGTGCGAGGAGTGGGAAACGCTGGCGGGTTCAAATTACAAATTCAGGACCGGCGTGGCGCCGGCCTGGAAGCGCTGCAGAGTGCGACAGATCTGATGATTGCGAAAGCCGGCTCCGGGCATGGCCTGGTTGGATTGTTTACCAGTTTCCGTTCCCAGGTTCCGGAGATTTATCTCGATATTGATCGGCGCAAAATTGAGACACTGGATGTGCCGGTCAACAGCGTCTTCAATTCTCTCCAGGCCTATTTGGGATCGACCTACGTCAACGATTTCAATTTCTTGAATCGAACCAACCAGGTGAATATCCAAGGTGAACCCGGCTGGCGTATCCGGCCCGAGTCAATTCGGCGGCTTTACACCAGAAACAATTCTGGTGGGATGGTGCCACTTGGCACTTTGCTGGACATCAAAGAAACGAACGGGCCAGACAAAGTCATGCACTACAACATCTATCCTTCAGCGGAGATTAGCGGAAGTACGCTGCCAGGAGTCAGCTCGGGACAAGCAATTCAGGTGATGGAGCAGATGGCGAAAGAAAATCTGCCAAGCCAGTTTGGATTTGAGTGGACGGAGCTTTCGCTCCAAGAGATTCTCGCCGGCAACACCGCCATCTATATCTTTCCGTTGTGCGTGCTCTTTGTCTTCCTGGTCCTGGCTGCTCAATATGAAAGCTGGGCGTTGCCGCTTGCGATCATCCTTATCGTGCCCATGTGCTTGCTTGCCGCGATCAGCGGAGTTTTTTTGCGGGCAATGGATAACAACATCTTCACCCAGATCGGCTTTGTTGTTCTGGTCGGGCTCGCATGCAAAAACGCCATCTTGATCGTTGAGTTTGCAAAGCAGCAGATGGATGCCGGCCACGACCGGATGGAGGCCGCTGTGGATGCAGCGAAGCTGCGGTTAAGGCCAATCTTAATGACTTCGTTCGCGTTCACACTCGGCGTGTTGCCATTAGTGATTGCGACGGGAGCGGGCGCCGAAATGCGACAAGCATTGGGTACCGCAGTATTCAGCGGCATGATAGGAGTCACGTTCTTCGGTATTTTCCTGACACCGATTTTCTTTTCGGTAATCATGAAGTTCTTTGGCCGAAAACGATCGGAAGCTGCACAATCGGTAGAGTCGCCTGCCCGCGTGACCTGAACCCCTGGCCTGCCAGCGAACTTGCGCCAACGCGCTCTATAGGCTATTTGCGCTGCGGTAGTCGTAGACGTGCCATGGAGAATCGAACTGTTCATGTCGTGTTGCTTTCGCTTCTCATCTGCACCACGACTTTCGCCGCACCTGGCCTTGTGGTGATTGATCCCGGACATGGCGGACACGATCGCGGCGGCGCTCCTTACCAAAGAATTCCGGAAAAAGGCTACACACTGGATACCGCCAGGCGATTGGCTCGCAATCTGCGCGGGCGAGGAGTCAGGGCGGTGATGACTCGCGATGACGATTCGTTTGTTTCGTTATCTCAACGCACCAATATCTCCAATCGCTACAGTCCGGGCAATGCCGTTTTCGTTTCGATCCATTATAATTCCGGGTGGCGAGAGGGCGCTTATGGGATTGAAACCTATTACCATAGCCGCCGCGGTTATCGACTGGCGGAATTGGTACATCCGCGAGTGATTGACGCAATGAACAGTGCGGATCGCGGCATTCGGTGGCGCGGTTATTGGGTGCTGCGCAGGAATCGCTTGCCTGCGATCCTTGTTGAATGCGGGTTTCTGACGAATCACGCTGAGGCTGCTCGCATTCAAGACCCGGACTACCGCGAACGCACGGCGCGCGCGATCGCTGGAGCAATCATGCGGTATTAGACGCCCGGCTTCCGAGTTTCGGGTTCCGAGACGTGAAGACCCAGCGCGAAATACGGAACCAGAGACCCGGAACCCGGAACCCGGGACCAGGAACCCGGAACGCCTTGGGGGCTCTGCGCACAGATACCGTTTCCACCCAGTTTCGAACCTGTCGCTCAAAACTCAATCACCTGCCGCACGACGTGGCCGTCGGCTAGCCGATCAAAGCCCTCATTGATATCCGCCAATTTGAGTTTGCGACTCATCAGCT